>CBDUSP010000007.1:0-45186 GCA_965370365.1 uncultured bacterium
GGTTGGGAAAATCCTGAATATATTGATCTTTTAAATCAATCTGCGCTATGTAGAGATGCAAATGAGCGAAGAGAAATTTTAGGCAGGGCAGAGAAAATCTTAATGGATGAGATGCCATTTATCCCGATCTTTCACTTTGCTCTAAACTATGTGAAAAATGATGCGCTCACAGGGGCTTTTGTATCCCCTCAAGGACATTTAAACCTGCGCTGCGCATCCTTTTCGGAGCAAAAACATTGAAGTTTTTTCGTTTTCTGATTGTTGTTCCGGGCCTAATCTTCGGAGGTGGGCCCGACTCTGGAACGATTCTCCTATATAATGACTCCCCCGCTATTTTGACAGCAGTCATTCAAGCGTCGAATGGAGAATATCTTGGCCAGGCAACGATTCAGCCAAATGAGCAGCAAAATTTTACAACGAATCTTTCTCCTACCCAATATGAAACTCCAGGGAACCCGCAAGTTTCTTTAACGCCTTACGTTGTCATTTGGCAGTGTCCTTCCAAGCGCGTTTACTCGATGTGTACGCAGGTATCTCCTGGCTCAATGATTCGGGCTAATTCGTGTCCTGGCGATCGCTTTTGTGAGCCCAAAGAAGGAAAGAAAAAAAGCGATGTCAATCATTCGGATCAGTAACCTCTCCCTTGACATAAGAAATCTTCCTTAAGAAAATACCATCTTCGTCGTATAGGTGGGCAACGCCCGTTCCCCTGATCACAGATGAGACAGTATCAATGGCGTTTTTCTTGTAATACTGCCCTTTGACCAACGTATCTTCTTCATACTCTTCTACGAGCATCAAAGAGCCATTTCGATACCAGGAAAGTGAAGGACCCATCTTTTTGTTGCGACAAAAATCCCGTTGACTCTGCATTTGCCCATTTTTGTACCAAGTTTTTACACTCCCGTGAATGTTCCCCTCTTCCCAATCAATAGAGAGTTTTGTAAGAGTTCCCGTTGCCTCAGAAGGAGAATAATAAACGGTTTCTGTGCCCGACTTCTTACCGTTTTTGATATGATATGTCGATAGGAGATCCCCTTTTGCAGAGAACTGCTTGACCCCTCCTTGAGCAAATCCTTGCTGGATCTGGACAAGGAAAGAGAGGGAGTCTCCCTCAAAAAGCGCCCGGAACCCCGCTCCATCTTCCACCTGGGACAGAAGCGTTCCATTTAAATCATAGTAGGACGCGTTCAAGAGCAGATCGTCCATGTAGCTTTCTTCCCGCGCGATTTGTCCGTTTTGAAAGTATCCTAGACTGACTCCGTGTTTGTCCCCTGCCTTATACGAAGTCTTGGACCGAAGGGTGCCTGTTTGATAGTATTCAGTCGCACTCCCATCTAACATATGGTTATGGTAGGAAAGCTCTTTTTCGATATTCCCATTTGGAAAGAAGTAAACGCTTTTGTTTTCAAGCGACCCATTTTCGTATGGAATTTTTGCAATCAGATGCCCTTTCTCGTTCCACACTTTGCTTATTCCATCAAACAACCAATCCTGCTGCGCTCCTTGAGAAACATCCGCAGTCCCTCCGATAACGGTGGCCTCAACCTTCTTTTGCCCGTTTGGATGCCACTCTAGGTAAGCTCCGTGAGCTCTGAGCTCTTCGGCTTCAAGATATTGCCAGATTATCCCGTTGGGGTGGTATGTGGTGATTTTTGAGTGACTTTTCCCCTCTTTTCGATAAATGCGGAGTACTTTTTTGTAGGGCTGTGATGCAAGAAAGTCAGTATTTGTATAGGCCTCGAGGCGCTCATGGGCGCTGATTGTTTCTGTAAGATTATTTCTATCTTGGATTTGGATTGCGACAATAGACTCTGGATCACTTGTTTGATAACAGCCAGATAAGGCAAGTAGGAGAAGGGGGAAAAAGGCAAAACGACGATATATACCGAGGAAAGTTGAAGAATCAGTTTTTGACTGCGTCGACTTTACCTCGGGATTGTCGTCCTCTCTCGCGCCTTGCCTCCCGGCAATGGTCACTCGCTCCGGACAACAATCCCGAGGAGTCTCCTTGTCAAATTCCCGATTCTTGAGCTTTCTTCGGTATATCATTGGATAAACTCTCTTTTTATAAACTGCATATCGACCTCAAAAACATCTGTTTTGACAGGCGTTTGTCTTTTCTCAAGACGAAAATCGGTGATCACAATTTGGGGGCGATGATCGGAAACAGAAAAGTCTTCGATCGGAATATTTTCTAGGGAGGAAAGAAGTCTTTTTACATCTTCTCGATTCATTTGGACGGAATATTTTTGCTTTTCTTCTGTTTCTTTAATCGATCCATTTGATCTGATAGACTCTTCGACAAAACTGAGGCGGTTCATTCCATTTTTTAGAAAGTCGAGTCTAGATGTTGGTAGTCTCTTATCGGATATAGCCGGATGAATTTCTAGTTTTTCTAAATCAGAAATCTCGTTTGTTAGAAAAACCATCGACTCGATTTGTTCATCGAGAAAGTAAGGGTTTGCATGAGAGTATCTCTGGATAAATTCCTCTTTTTTTTGTTTTCTCTCGATTGCTGTTTTTCCCTTTTTGCATGCTCCAATAAAACGCTCTTCCAGAACTTGGATTTTTTTATACTGACCAAAGGAATAAAAAGCTCCAAAGACGACCGGGAGGGAGAGTAAAGAATAAAAAAGCAGCGCTCTTTTTTCTGAAAAACAAAACTTTCCAATTCTTTCAAGAAGCATTGGTTCTCTCTTTTTTTAGGTAAAAGGAGGCGCGGTAAGTGTTTTCCGAAACCTCCCACTGAACATCTTCTTTGTTATCGACCCAAGCCTCTCCTTCATGGAGATCTTCGTGGAATTTGCGGGCATTTAGGGGGCTTTTTGTTTCAAACTCAATCTCCATCTTCGCCTGATAAGGATCACGAGGGGTATCTATTCTTGGGCATTCGGAAAGCTGATAGCGGAGAGACTTGAATATAATTGGATCCGTCCTTTCTTGAACAAGAGGATGCTGATAGAGCCAGGACAAAACTTCAGAGACCTTTGGATATTGCCCCATATAAGAGGGTTGCTTGAGATGCGTTGTAACTGCTTTATCCCAGCGTCTTAAAACTTCTTCCTCATCTTCTTGGATGAAGATTTTTTGAGCTAAATCTTTGTCCCACTGCTTAAGAGACGTTTCGAGAAAGGAAACCATTTTTTGGCTTTTGGAGCGTAAAGAGTGGTTTGAAAATTCAATAAGAGCAAATCCAATGACAAGCGAGGCAAGGGCTAAAGAAAAAGCAAAGGCCCCCAAGGATTTCCAGGTTTTTTGGGGAAAAAACTCATCTTTTCGAAACTGCAGTGAATTTTGGCAGACCCCAAGGCCAATAGAAATCGCATATTTTTGCTCTTCTTTTGGGAGGTCTATTTCAGGGCCGGGAGAGATGGATTCCTCGAGTCCCTCTTTCAAATACTCTTCCATCTGGCCAAATGCGTCTGCCCTTCCTGTAAAGAAGAGAGGTTTTTTCCCCGAGTTTGAGCTAAAAGCATAAATAACGCGTGCCATTTCCAGCTTCATTGCCCTTAGCTTTGAGAAGAGATGGGGATTAAGAGAGCTTTTTAGCTGCGAAAGGTCGATTTGCTTCGCAATTCCTGGAATTTCTTTGGGGAAAAGGGTTTTTTTTCGATCTTCCCAAAGAGCATCGAGAAGGCTTTCTACCCCGCCTTCAATAGAGTGGAATTTTTTTAAATGACCCTTTTCCATGCAAACGCAGGTCCACTCTTCCGATCCTAGGTCGATAAAAAACCCGTCCTGAATAGTGGGGATCTTCCACTTAAAATAATCAACAAGCGCAAGAGGAGCTGATGAGATCGTATCGGGATCAAGAGATAGCTTTTCGAGCGCGCTTAAATGTTCTCTGATCATTGATTTTGTGGTGGTAAAGAGGAGTGCTTGTGTATTTTCTTTTGTCCTTTTGAGGATGTAGGGATCAGAAATGGTATCAGTTTTGTCAAGGTGGCTTGCCGCTTCTGTTTGAAAAGCGAGGGCCTGATCGAGGTGTCTGGAGTTTCCGATGTTTACTTCAACCGGACTCATAAGAGTTCTTTGGGCAGAGATCGCCGATGAAATTTTTCCTTTAAAAGCCTTCGTGTAAAGCTGTTTTACACTCTCTCTCTCATTGTAGGGATGAGAGTTTAAATAAATGATTTTACATCCTGCGCGGCTCTTTTCAATGAGAGCGACACGAAGAAGAGGTTTGTCAATGAGGATTCCAAGAATTTGCATCCCATAGATGCTACCACATTTGGACATTTTGTCTGAATCCAAGTATACTCTCTGCCCATATGGCAATCTATTACATCTACAAGATCATTCATTATGTTTTTTTAGGGTATACGCTTCTTTTGGTGGTTCGGCTCCTCGGTTCCTGGGTTCCTTCTTTACAAAGAACAACGCTTATGCGCTTTGTAACCTTCTACACAGACCCTTATCTTCGTGTTTTTCAGAGGATTATCCCTCCGATTGGGGGTAGGCTAGACATAAGTCCAATCCTCGCTTTTTTCTCTTTGCGTATCCTTGAGTCAATGGCCCTTGGAATACTGCGATGGTTTTAGCCAAAGCTCCATCAAAAATTTTAGAACCCCTTCTCTTAGGATCTGTCCAATTAAGAAATCGCATTCTCTACGCGCCCCTTGCGGGCTGTTCGGATTATCCATTTCGTCAGATGGCGTCTCGCTATAGCCCTGGAATCGTCTATTGCGAGATGGTCAAAATGGACGCGCTTGTTCGCAATGATGCTCACACATACAGGCTTTTAGACTATGAGCCGGACATGCATCCCATCGGAGCGCAGCTCTGTGGAAGCAAACTAAAAATGGCCGCTACATGCGCGCGGATTATTGAGGATCTTGGCTTTGATGTTCTGGATTTTAACTGCGGCTGTCCTGTTGATAAGGTTGCAAAAGATGGGAGCGGCTCTGCCATGCTCAAAACCCCTGAGTTGATCGGAGAGATTTTATCCGAGATGATCAATGCTGTTAAAATTCCCGTCACCGTAAAAATTCGCGCTGGGTGGGATGCGGAATCGATTAACGCGCCCCTCATCACACAAATTGCTGAAAAGGCTGGAGCAAAAGCAATTACCGTCCATGGAAGAACGCGCGCGCAAGCCTATAAGGGGCCGGCAAACTGGGACTATATCAAAGCTTGCAAGCAAGCGGCAAAAGAGATCCTGGTGATCGGAAACGGAGATGTGTTTGATGCAGATGCAGCCCTTCGGATTGTTGAACATACAAATTGCGATGCCATTTTAGTTTCTCGGGGCACAATGGGTCAGCCCTGGATTGTGGAAGACATTTTAAGAGCGTTTGAGGGGCTTCCTCCCATCGCAAGAACGCCGCTGGATGTTCGCGATGCTCTTTTGGAACATTTTCATTTGATCTTGAAGTATCGCAATGAAAAACAAGCTCTTCTTGATTTTCGCAGAGTTGGGCATTGGTATTTAAAGCTGTGCGAAGGAACAAAGGAGCTTCGCATGTCTCTAAATAGAATCGCCTCTTCTCAAGATGCGCTCTTTTTTGTTGAGCAGTTTCCTTGGGAATCATTGTAAAAAATCTTTTTAACCCTGTAAAATCGCGCCCTCAAATCTAGGAGGTTTTATGAGCACATTAGTTCGCAGGGAAAGTTTTAGAGTGTGGGAGGAAGGAGACTATGTTGAATCTCCTGTTCGAAGAGCGCAGGTTGCATCTATTTCCGGTCCTGATCCAACTTGTAATTTGATGATTATGGGAGATCATGCGTCTTCCTTTTTAAGGCTTTTAATCCAAGATAAGTTGTCATTTTTACCAAAGGTTCGAAGTCGTCCTTTGGACTTACTCCGTGAAGGGCAGATGGTTTGTGTGCAGGCCCCTGGGGGGCAAGGTTCCCCGGAAGGAGCTCATGTATTCCAGGTGGGCAAAGTCAAAAAATACCGGACTTTCGAACATCTTTTCGAAAATATTCCCTGGGAAACGCTGGTTCCTTGGGAGAAATCACAGGCGGGTGCAATGAGAGTTTGTAGGTCTCTTCCGAATGGGGATCAAGAAGAAACTCTCGGAGTTACTGCGATTAGTCTAGAGTATTCACATCCCGCGCGGACAAGATAAAACTATTTTCCATGAAAGCGGTCTTCGAAGATTTTGAGAAGCCTCTCGAGGTTTTTAGGACTCTCTTTAAGGGAGTCCTTTTCATTTGGCTTTTTGGTCGCCTTTTTTTCGAGGAATCGGATGAACGCTTTTGTTGGTTGCACATGCGCATTAAGCTCCCGTGCGCGCCTTTTTAGTCCCGTATCGTTTGTGATGACCGTGACATCTTTTGGGTTCTTTGCACCTTCTATTTGCTCAACAATATAGGAGTCTGCATTTTGCCCTCTTGGACTAAAGACGGTCTCTAAAGGCGATGCATAGTTTCTTCCGCTTTCTTCATCTCTTCGGTGCGCTCCATCGAATACTAAGATTCCTGAGAGGTTAAGAGATTTAAAGTGCCGGGATAGATATTCGATGAGCTCTTCTCTTCCGTGTTGAAGATCTTTAGCATCTTCAAGAGAAAAAAGGATGTTGTATCCATCGATTAGGTACAGCACTGATTTTCCGCACTCAGAAGAGACTCAAGGGTGTTGGTCAGCTTATCAAACGCCTTACGTCTGTGAGAGACTCGATTTTTTACATCTTCGCCAAGCTCTGCAAACGACTTATTATATCCGTGTTTAATAAAGAGAGGATCATATCCAAATCCATTGCCTCCCTGTTCTTGCGTTGTAATTGCCCCTTCACAAATCCCGCTGCATGTTTTTTTTAAATGTTCGGGAGACGCAAGCGCAATACAGCACTCGTAAGAGGCATTTCGATCTTCATCAGACAGGTGCGTCATTTCTCTAAGAAGTTTTTTTCGATTCTCCAAATCAGAGGCCCCTTCTCCTGCGTATCTAGCAGAAAAAATTCCGGGAGCTCCTTTTAAAGATGGCACTGTAAGACCAGAATCCTCTGCAAGAACCCACTTGCCAAGCGTCTTTGCAGCGATCTTTGCTTTTAAAGTGGCATTTTCTTCGAAGGTGCTCCCTGTTTCTTCAGGAGGTGTGTATGAAGGAAAATCGCGAAGGCTTAAAAGATCGATGTTTGGAAACATTTTGAACATCTCGCGAAGCTCTCGGATCTTATGCATATTTGTACTTGCGATGACAAGCTCAAGGCTTAAGGGGATCTCTTGTGTCATTTTACGTCTCCTGATCAAAATAACTTTCAATATCGGAGATTGTAAACTGTTCTCCTTGGAACTCGAAAGTCTCTCCAATGGTCTTTTCATTCATTGCTTGAGCGAGCTTGGACTGGAAGGCTAAAATCCCCTTTTCGGGATCGGCATCCCAAGGGCCTAGAAGAGTAAATCGTGCGTGTTCTCCTTTGGAGTTTTTGCAGATTACGATAGCGCCAATTCCCACCTCATTTGGTGAAATATCTTCAGGAGAGATGATGCGCGCAAGGCCGATCTGATCAGAGAGGAGTTTCATTTCTCCTTGGAGACGGTCTCTTTTTTCTAAAGATGCTTTAAACTCTGCGTTCTCACGAAGATCGCCAAGTGCTCGCGCGGCTTCAATCTCTTTTGCATTGATCACAGTTTCAATTGTAGAGATCTCTTGAAGCCTTGCTTGTGTTCTTTGAAAGCCTTCCTGGGTTGTCCAAAGGATATTTTCAGGGGCAGCTTTGGGTTCTTTTCTAAGGTGTGAAAGCGATGGGTGAACAACTTCTGCAAGCGATTGAAAGATTTTTACATCATGATCAGAAAAAGAAGAACACTTTGTTGCAAGGAGGACAAACTCTTTCACTTCCTCGATATTTGCAATTTGCAACACATCTCTTACAATCGCGTAGCGTTTATCAATGAAGGCATTGAGGAGTTTTTTTGTAAGATCTTTTTTCTGTGGTTTCTTCTCGACATGAGAAAAGAGGATCAAAAGGCCCTCAAAAAAGAGCTTTTTCCCATCGTTGTCTGCGAAGGGGAATTTTGCTTTTTTATCCATCACCTTTGCAAAGTACCAGAAGAAAACTTCTGGGTACGTTGTTGGATGCACAAGAAGAGAGGCGAGTTTTTGCTTAAGGAGATCTCTTGTTTTTGGTCCGTTTAGTTCTAAGAGGAGAAAATCGCGGACTGTATGTTGTTCCACTATGAAAAGAAGATCGAGAAAAAGTTCTTTCCATCCTTCTTTTTTCTTCATTACAAACTGCAAAAAGCGTTTTTGAAAGGAGGGGATTTCTATCGAACTCGTGATCTCTATGATTTGATGCAGTTCAGAGACATTGTCCAAGATTTGTTGTTTTGCATCAGGGGATCCCACATTTTCAAGAAGCAAAAGGAGTTGAATTCTCTGACTATCGCTAACATGTTCTTCAACAAGAGTTTCTTTAATCTTTGTTTCAAGTGATGTTTTAAATTCGCTATTTTTGAGCGTTTCGGGAAAGTCACGAAGAAACGCATAGGTGATTTGAATCATTGCATGAACAGTCGGCTTTGCTTCTAACTTTTTATGGAAAAGAACCTCATGGGGAAGCTCCTTTTCTCTTAAACGAAAGGGCTTTTTGAGATCTTTAGGCATCTCAACCATTGTGTCTTTTTTGAGCTTTGCTCTTGCTGTTTGCCACCAGCGATTCCATTCATCTGCTGGGATTACAAGGTCGATCATTTCCTGCTTGATGTCAGCTGCTGTCTTGGGTCCTAAGTCGTGGAGCATAGCGCGAAGCACTTTAGCTGGATCTTCTTTTGCTTCTTTTTCAAGGCTATCCGGCTCTCCAAATCGTCTCGAATAAAAGTGGGACATTTCTAGGGGAAGCAATGTGCGAAAGGCTTTTCCAAAAGAAAGGGACTGAACGCCAAGAACATGCTCAAATTCTAAAGAAAGTTCTTCACGAACAAGAGAGACACTTACAATTTCTCCCGTTCCCCATCCGGCTGTATGGAATACAAACTTTCCCTTTTCCATGTGGGTGAGAAGTTCAAAATTTCGAATGGATCCTTGGAATTTTTCTCGATTACGTAGGCCGACAAGGCGCAATTTTTCGTTTAAAAGAGGGTCTTCGGAATAAGTGGATTTAATGTGCTCTGTTGCAAGGGTTGCAAGTTGTTCGCTATTTGTGGTTTGCAAATCCAGGATCAGGAGAAGGACTTCATGGGAAAGCTTTTGGTCCTGAAGAAGCCGCCAGAGGGGGATGGCCCTTTCTACCTGAAGGCCGAAGGCTTTTGAAAAGTCAGAGTCTTTGACGCTTTCCAAAATAGCGATCATTTCCTTGCCATCCGGCTGATCCCCGTAGCAATACTCTTCCCAGATCTTTAAGAACCCGGGGTAGTCTGCATTTTGGATTCTCTCGCGAAAATCTTTTAGATAAGCCATCGAATGTGATTCCAAAGAACTGTCCCTCCATTAGGGAGTGTACCTGGAAGAGGTTCTGTCGATTTTTGGGTTCTTTTGAGCCGCTTTTTGATTTTCTTAAGGGGGGGGTCATATACACGTATATTACCCCCCTTAAGAAAATCAAAAAGCGGCCAAAATAATCCCAAAAAGCGATGAATCCTCTTCCAGGTACACTCCCTAGACCCCCCGAGTATAGAGGACCTAAAGATAATCTTCAATGATGGGTATAAGAATTAGGGAACCTCCTCTCAATAAAAGAGGAGCGAATTTTTTCTTGAGAGTGTAGACTTTTTTGGAAGATGTTATTCCTTTTACTGCTTTTAAGTTTTTTTTCTGTGTTTGCAGGAGATGATTTCTCTGCAGATCAAGTCTTTCAGGATTTAGATACTGTCAGATGCGTCGATCAGAAACATGTTGATCGCTTGCCTCTCATGGTGAACTATCAGGGCCAGGGGGGGTATTTTACGATGCCCTCTGCGCGTACATTTGATGCGGGCGATTTAGGCTTTACGTTTTCTCATGTTCCTCCCTATCAGATTTGGAGTCTTGGATTTCAGTTTTTCGATCACCTTGAGACGACGGGAAACTATTGGGTTTTTCGGGGGAAGATTGAAGAGAATTTTGGGCATCTTGGCTTTGGAGATGATGCAGATAGGGCAGCAAACGTGAAGCTGATTTTTCTTCGCAAAGACGATGGGGTTACGTTCCTTCCTGAGCTTGCAATTGGTTGGAATGATTTTTTGGGTTCAAGCAGGTTCTATTCATTTTACGCGACAGCAACGAAGCAGTGGACTTCCTTGAACTTAGAGACGACTCTTGGCTGGGGCGATGGAAGAATTGAGGGGTTTTATGGAGGCGCTTCCTGGAGTCCTTTTAGGAACACTTCTTATTTCTGGAAAAATTTGATGCTCTCTGCCGAGTACGATGCAAATGATTATAAAAATCATACGCATGAGCATCCAAATGGCAGGAAAGTTGATTATCGGATTAATGCAGGGATTCAGCTCCCCTTATGGGATCTATTGCGCGTTACAGTGAGCTCTCTGCGGGGAAAGGAAGTGGCGGCAGGGGCTTCTTTTCAATATAACTTTGGATCTTCTTCTGGGTTTTTCCCAAAGATCTACGATCCTCCAGAGTATACAGCGCCTGTGGATACGGAGCCTTTGGGACATCTTCGCAAAGAGTACGAGCTTGCCGAGGAGTTTGCCTTCGCGTTTAAGGATCAGGGGTTTGATCTTTATAGTATCTACCTTGTCCCCGGATTTGATGATACCCTTTGGATGAAGATCATCAACGTTCGCTATCGCGAAGAAAGCGTAGTAAGAGAACGTATCGAAAATATTCTTGCCTCCCTTCTTCCCTCAAATATTCATGGAGTTACGACAGTTGTTGAGACAGAAGGAGTTCCGATTTATGAGTATCGTTTTCGTGCAGAGGATCTTAAAAAATACAAAGAAGGAAGCCTTGGAGAAAAGGAGTTTCAGGTTATTTCTCCAATGAGAGAAGCGCATGGGGCGCCAAGCGACTATGAAGCGAACCTCCTTTATCGAAGGAGCAAATCGATTTGGACGATGACATTTCGTCCTTGGCTAAGGACTTTTTTCGGAAGCAGTAAGGGCAAGTTTAAGTATGAAGTTGGGTTTGTCTTAGGTCCTGAAGGGTATCTTTTTAACCAAATCTATTACTGTCTTCAGGGGAGTTATACAGCCAAGTCAAGCGTTCAAAATATTGGATCGCAAGACATGCTTAATCCATCAAGGATCATTAACGTCAGAACGGATTCTTTAAAATATAACCAGTCGAGTTCGTTTCATATTCCGCAGGCCTTTGTCCAAAAGAGTTGGAATATGGGCAGAGGCTTTTTTTCACGGATGGCACTTGGTTATTTTGAGATTGCCTACGCAGGATTTGCAACGGAGGCTCTTTATTATCCGGTAGATTCGAGCTTTGCAATTGGCATTGAGGCAGCAACCTTTTTAAAGCGTAAGTATTTTGGGCTTGGCTTTCAGCACAAAATTAGACGATGGTCTCCAGACGGAGATGTTGTCTCTGACTACATTGGTTTGCAGTATTTTCTCGATCTTTACTACGAATACAAGCCGTACAATTTAAATTTTAAAGTAAGTGCTGGGCAGTTTCTTGCGCGCGATAAGGGAGCGCGTTTTGAAGGGGCTCGCACGTTTAAAAGCGGTCTTGCGGTGGGTCTATGGTATACGCTCACAAATGGGAACGATGTAGTCAACGGGGATCGGTACTTTGACAAGGGATTTTTTGTCTCATTGCCTCTGGACTTCTTTCTAAATAAGTCGAGCCGTAGCCGTATTGGCTATGGGATGTCGGCGTGGCTTCGCGATGTTGGCGCGCAAGCCGCGACAGGAAGACCTTTATATCAAACACTTTTCTGGGAAAGGTATAATTATATGCGATAATTTGTTATACTATCGCAAGTATGGAACAAGAAAGAGTATCAGCTCCTTTTAATGGAAAGGTAAAAATTGATTTTGACTCGTCAAAGCGAGTCTTCTTCCTTTCAGCTATGATCTTTGATTGTCCAGCTGGCTTGCCCTCTTCTGTCAAAGCCTATGTTGATGCAAGGCAAAATCATTCTTTTAAACCGTATAAGACCTCGTTTAGGGTTTCTGGAAAAAATCAAGTAGAGCTAATTCAAGAAATTCCTTTTCAGTGGGGGTTCCAACCGGGATTTCGGGGGCAAATTGCAACCTTTCGAAAGCTTGGATCAAAGTGCTATCAAACGCTTTTAGAAATTGCTGTTGAAGAAAAGATTAATCTCGTTGAAGAGCACCTTTTCTCAATGCTTTTGAACTAAGTACATGACCCTAAAGTTTTTGCACTTTTGGCCCGCGTGAAAGCTGCCAAATTTCCAAGCTCACAAGTGGCACTGTATTGATTAATACTATGCCACTTGTGATCTTGAAAATTTGGCGCTTTGACGCGGTCAAAAGCGTAAAACCTTTAAGCGTCATGTACTAGATGGTGGACTTCCGCGATCAGACCCTGCAGAGTTCTTTTTTCTGCTTCACTCGGAACACAGGTCCTTTTTTTGAGCATTTCACGCGCTTTTTTTAAGAATCCAATTGCGTGCGCTGCCATATTCGGAAGGCGCTTATCGGATTCTTCTAACGGGAACTCTTCGCGGATTAGGCTGAGCAGTTCTTGCTTTGTTTCACCGTTGTAGTTTTGGACGATCTGCTCTTTTTTTGAGAACTCACCACTTCTGCTGGCCAAGCTATAGATTACCTGACGCGGCATTTCGTCGATCTTCGTGTGGAGTGATTGCGGGAGTTGTGTATAGAACTCGTAGTACTGCATGAAGTTGTAGGGAGTTTGACGGTTCCCATAAGTTGCAAAGAGCCACGCTGTAAAAGCACCATCTAGATAGTCTTTAAGGATTGTTTGCGCTTTTTTAATGCGCTCGCCGTGCAAGATGACGGCTTGGTTTGCAATTGCCTTTACTTCAGAGGTAATTGTTGAGAGGGCTTGAAGATCAGAGGCGATGTCAAAAGATTCTGTTTGTCTGAAATTTGTAAGGATTGACTCGAGCGTGGAGCTTTCTGTTGGGTTTAGGGATGCCACTTTAAAAACACCAGAAAAACTAGAGAGCCCTCCTTCTTTTGCCTTCTCAACAAGCGCGGTCATTTTTGCATTTTCTTTTTTGGAAAATCTTAGGCTGAGAAGGTCATTGAATTTAGACATTTTTAAATCCTAGTTATAATTTCTGAAGTAAGCGCTCGATAGTCTAAGGATGCACGCGCTTTAGGTGCTGTCTCAAAGATTGGTTTTCCATAAATCGTCGCTTCAGATACTGCGATATCGCGTCTGACCTTTGTTTTCAAGAGCTTTCCTGGGAACGTCTGATCAATTGCTCCCAAAAAGGCTTTGTTGCTTTTGCCTCGCGGATTCCAGAAAGAGAGCGCGACTCCTAATACTTTTGCTCCGTGTCTCTCTGAGATATTATTAATAAATAAAGAAAGGCGCTGCAAGCCTTTAACGCTATAAAACTCAGCTGTTGCACAAACAAGAGAGAATCTCGAGGCAATCAGAGAGGACTCTGTTAGCCAGCAAAGAGAAGGAGGCGTGTCAATGAGGATAAAATCATAATCGAGACCTTTTAAAATCTCACGAAGGCGCTCATGTGAATATCTGTCTGCCGCAAGAGATCCCGAGACCTCAACTCTTTCAAGCCAGGTATCGGCAGGGATAATGTGCATATTTGGAACGCACGTCTCTAAAATCACTTCGGAGAGATCTTTTTCTCCTTGAAGAACAGGTGCGATACTGTCTTGTTCATCTGGATCAAGACCAATTCCGGTCGTCAGGTTTGCCTGCGCATCGAAATCGATGAGGAGCACTTTTTTCTTGTGATACTTGGCAAGCGCCGATCCAAGATGAAGCGTCGTGGAGGTTTTAGCGGTACCCCCTTTAAAACTGCTGACAGAGATAACAACCATGTTAGGCCTTTGTTGCAAAAGCGGACATTAAGCTTTTTGTTTCTCGCTCATCGACTATTTTTGATAGGAAGTCATCAATGTCAATTTCACCATGCACTACGTTGTCTCGTGTTCGAAGCGCGATTGTTTTATTTGTCTCTTCCTTATCGCCAATGGTGAGCATGTAATTTGTTTTTAACAATTGCGCATTGCGCACTTTTTTTCCAACAGATTCATTAGAGTCGTCAAGATCACAGGAAAACCCAGCTTTTTTAATGCGCTTAATCACTTCTTTTGCAAAAGGAACGTGTCTATCTGCCACAGTTAGGATGCGAACAGGATAAGGACTCATCCAAAGAGGAAATTTCCCATTGAAATGTTCGATTAAAACGCCGAAGAAGCGCTCGATGGATCCTAAAATTGCGCGGTGTAACATGATCGGTCTTTGGTGTGATCCATCATTTTCGACGTATTCAAGATCAAACTTTTGTGGGAGCGCAAAGTCTAACTGAATCGTTCCACATTGCCAAAATCTTCCAAGAGCATCGCGAATTTCAATGTCGATTTTTGGCCCATAAAAAGCCCCGTCACCTTCATTGACTCTATAAGAATGCCCCCAGTCGTCAAGCGCGCCTTTAAGACCCGCAGTTGCGATGTCCCAATCTTCATCGGAGCCGATTGTTTCTTCTTTTTTTTCTGGCCTTGTAGACAGACCTAATCTGTAAGGAAGACCGAAGCTCATGTAGAGCTTGTCTGCAAATTGAATTAACCCAAGAATTTCTTCGCGGATTTGATCGGGGCGCATAAAAACATGTGCATCATCTTGATGGAAGGAACGGACGCGGAAAAGACCGTTTAAGGATCCCGATGATTCAAAGCGATGTACGTGACCGATTTCTGCAATGCGTAAGGGGAGTTCTCTATAGCTGTGTGTTGTCCCCTTGTAAAAGAGCATGCACCCAGGACAGTTCATCGGCTTGACTGCAAATTCTCTCTCTTCGACTTCAGAAATGTACATATTTTCTTTGTAATGAAACCAGTGCCCCGATTTTTCCCAGAGTTCTTTGCTCATCATCGTAGGTGTTTTGATCTCGATGTAGTCTTCTTTTTGTAGATCGCGCAAAAAGGCAATCAAGTGATTCCAAACGATAAGTCCTCGCGCATGAATAAAGGGCATGCCAGGCGCTTCTTCTTTGAAAGAGAAAAGATCAAGAGCAGGCCCAACAACCTTGTGATCTCTTTTTTTTGCCTCTTCAACTAAGTAAAGATAGTCTTTTAGACGCTTTCTATCTGGGAACGAAATACCGTAGATACGGGTGAGCATCGCATTTTTTGCATCGGCCCGCCAGTAGGCACCGGAGGTTTTTAACACTTTAAAGGCCTTGATCTTGCTGAGTGTTGGAAGGTGAGGACCTCGACAGAGATCCACAAACTCCCCCTGGCTGTAAGCAGAGATGGAGGCGTCGTCAAAGCTATCAATGAGTTCACATTTGTAGGGGTTTTCGGGGAATGCTTTTTTTGCATCCTCCTTACCTTTAAACTCTTTCCTTTCTGTCTTGTGGTTTTCTGAGAGGATTTTTGCAACTTCTTCTTCGATTTTTTTAAAGTCTTGATCAGAGATAGTAAGGTTTGCAAAGTCGTAGTAAAAGCCCTGTTCAATCGGAGGGCCAATTGTTGGTTGCGCATCGGGCCAAAGGCGTAAAACAGCTTGCGCCAAAACATGTGCTGAGGTGTGCCAGAAAACCTCTTTTCCTTGGGGATCATCGAAAGCGTAAAAGGTGAGATCATCCCCATCGTTTAGCTGAGAGTCAAGATCACGAAGAGTCCCATTGACTTCAGCTGCAACGGCCTGCTCCGGGGCTGTCAGGTGAAGTTTTTCTGCTGCTTCTTTTACGGTTGCTCCATCGGGAAGGTCGCATGGTTTTTTATTGATTTTGACTTGCACGGGAAACTCCTAACTGCTAATAGAAGGAGAGAATACAATATAGGAGAATTGATGAGAATCTTTTCTCCCCTTAAGTAAAGCGGTTTTACATTGAAAGAAGAAGAGACCCCAGCCAATCTAAATATGGGGATTGCCATCACCCTGGTCGCCTACATGTTTTTCATTGTAGCGAGCTTTTTGGTACAGACGTTTCCTTCGCATTTTTCCATCGTCCAAATCGTTTTCATTCAGTACATTGCGAGTCTTGTTTTCCTTTTCCCTCTTTTTTATGTAAAAAAAACTCCAGGCATTAAAACAAAAGAAGTTCCCGTTCATCTGATCCGGGCTTTTGCTGCCGTTATTAGTTGGTATTTATATTTTGTTGCCATCCGTTTTCTAGGGCTAGTTGATGCAACAACTCTTAACTACACATCTCCCTTCTTTGTTCCTTTCTTTTGGTGGATCTGGATGAAAGAGCGCGTGGGGCGCAATGTTTGGTGGGCGATTGTTGTTGGATTTATCGGTGTTTCGGTGATCCTCAACCCCACTAAAGAGATTTTTCAGCTCGGGTTTGTTCTTGGACTTTTTGCCGGAATTCTAGCTGGGGTGTCTCTTTGTGGAATGCGCGTCCTTTCTATTAAGCAGGAGCCGAAAAGAAGGATTATGTTCTATCTTTTCTGTACGGGAGCAATATTGAGTTTTCCCTTTGCCATGGTATACTGGGTGACGCCAACTCCTGAGCAGTGGGTAAAAATGGTTCTTATTGGGTTTATGACTACCTGTGGGCAGATCCTGCTTACAGTTGCTTATCGTTATGGAACGGCGTCATACCTTTCCCCCTTAAGCTATGTCTCTGTCGTCTTTGCGGGGATTATAGGGTACTTTTTCCTCGACAATCCTCTGGAGTGGAGAACGTTAATCGGGACCGCTCTAATCGTTCTCGGTGGGTCCGCAACCTATATTTTGAAAAAGAAGCCAAAGTCTGTTGCAGAAACGTTCAAGACTTCTGGTTCAGAAAAAAAGCCGCCTCTTTAAAAAACGCCACAACTCATTCATCTAATCTTTCCGAACTCCTTAACTTATAGCAAGTTAAAGTCGTTTGCAAAAGTTGAAAACTGCTGAAAAATCATCAAAAATCTTGGACAAAGCGGTTATTTAGCGTCTCCTAAAGGGGTTGAAAATTATGTACGCGGATAGAAATTCAAATGTAGCAGCTGCGTTTCTTGATCGTCTGCGACAACATGCTGATAAGCCTTCGGGCCTGAGTAGCGGAGATACGACGGACACCCTAAAACCAGGCTGTTTCGATGCACTGAGTCAATCTCTCTCGAAAAGGCTGCAGATAGAAAGATCTAATGAGCCCTCACTTTTATCGCAGCAAACTAACCGGGCGTTATCACCTATTTATTTAGTCCTGCGAGGAAACCAACATTGCATCACCACCGGAACCACAAATGAGAATAATGTGAAGCCCCTCCAGGAGATTACTATGTTTGATAGCAAGTGCTTGGGAGCGCTCGCTACACAGGCAAATAACATCAATTCAATCTCTATACAGAAGGGTGTCTCGATCGGGCCTACGGGGTCGGGCGATTGGTCAGGTTTGTCTAATTTGTATGAATTAAGCTATACTAACACTGGTGGTTTGCCAATGACACATCAGTTTCCTAATATAAAGAAGTTAGAGCTCTCCCGCGCTGTGCCAGTTGTGGGGGGTCAAGATCTATACAATTTTCCTGATTGGATAGCTTCTCTTCCCAGCAGTGTTACAATTATTATTTTTGTTTATGAAGAAAGCTTAAACACTTTCTTGAACAAAGTTAAAGGCAATAGGCGAAAAGATGATCAAAAAGGACCTCGGGTGTTTTTAAGAACCACTTCCCCTAATGGTAAAACGGGAGACACTTCACTGTTCCCGCCATCGAACGTCCCCCTTGCGGTGGCTCCTCTTGCTTTGCCTCCGTAAACAATAAGTGTGCGCCTTCTGAAGTTGAAGGCGCTAAGAAGCGAAGGGATTAATATCCTTCCATGAGTTTTTGAGCGGCACTCTTTCTTCCACCTGCGACTTCATCAGAAGCTGGCGTGTATGAATTCAAAGTATAGCCATTACGAATCGTCCACGGCTGTTTCTTTGTAGTGCGTCCGCTCTCGCAGCAAGGCTCTTCTTTCTGTTTGTCTTCTTTTCTATCTTCTTTTTGCTTTTCTGCTTTTGTGCATCCGGCCATTGAAAGTACACTTCCTAATTTCGAAGGAACGTTTACAGCAGAAACGCAAACAGTCGAAAAACTGATAAGTGCAATTGTTAAAAGATATTTGTTCATGATATGGGCTCCTAAATTACTTTATTCTATCAAAATCCTAAGATTCGAAAATGTTTTGTAGCCTCAAATAGAGGCCTCTTATATTGCCTATATCATAAACTTATTTTTTTAAAACACGAATCGCATTTAAAATTACTGCGACATCGATAATCTCTTGAAGAAGAGCTCCAAATGGAGGTGATATTTTACCGAAAGCGGCAATGATCATTAGGATGAAACTTAATCCTATTCCGATGAAAATACTTTGTTTTGCGATAAAAAGAGTTCTCTTTCCGATTGTTATTGCGCTTATGACTTTTGATAAATCATCGACAAGAAGAACAATGTTTGCAGCTTCTGCAGAAATTGCAGTTCCGCGAGATCCCATAGCAATCCCTACAGTTGCAGTTGCAAGAGCCGGAGCGTCATTGATTCCGTCACCTACCATAATAAGAGTTTTGTTTTCTCTTTTTAAGTTCTGGACGATTTGAACTTTTTGTTCAGGAAAGAGTTCCGCAGAAAACTCTTTGATACCGGCTTCGTCGGAGATTTTTTTTGCAGCGTCTTTACTATCCCCAGTAACCATCATGATTTTTTGGATTCCCAAAGTTTTGAGATCTTGAATGATTTTTGGAACGCTGGGTCGCATCTTATCGGTAAGAGAGATCGCTCCAATGCAAACTTGATCCTTAATGACATAAACAGAGCTTAACCCGGAGTTTGGAGGATCTTTTCCAAGCAGCTCTTTTACAAGAGCTGCAGATCCAAGTGTATACATATGTCCATCGATCTCACCACTTGCAGATCTTCCAGGAACCTCTTCGAAATTTTTAGCAAGAGGAAGGGTTTTGAATTTTTTCAACCCCGTTTCGGTAATCGCCTTCGCAATTGAGTGGGTCGAGAGCTGTTCCACAGAGGCGGCATTTTTTAGAATTTCTTCTTCGGACTCTTCCCCAAATGAGATCACTTTTTCGATCATGGGAAGGCCATGCGTCAGGGTTCCTGTTTTATCAAAGAGGATGGTTTCGGCCTGTCCAATCTGTTCAATCGCAGCGCCTCCCTTAACAATAATCCCCTCCCGTGCTGACTGGTTGATTCCGCAAATGATGGCAAGTGGGGTTGCAAGAATTAAGGGACACGGTGTTGCAACGACAAGAACTGCTAAGCCTGAGATAAAATCTTGAGTAATCACGACCCCTAAAGCCGCCATAACAAGTGCAAGCGGGGTAAATAAAATGGCGTACTTATCTGCGAGTCGTTGAATCGGAGCCTTTTCTTCTTGGGCTTTTTGGACAAGCTGAACGATCTTTCTGTACTGGCTGTCCTCGCTTTTTTTATCCGCGCGCATTTCGATTGCCCCGCTGATATTTATGGTGCCGCTTAAAAGAACAGAGCCTTGCGTTTTTTCTTTATCTAGGGGCTCCCCTGTAATTGCTGATTCATCGACTTGCGTATGCCCTTCTAAAATGGTTCCGTCGACGGGAATCATTTCTCCGGGTCTTACAATTAACGTGTCTCCGACCATAACTTCTTGCACATCAATCTCTTCGATCTCTTTGCGTTTTCGTCTCGCTTTTCTCGGTTCTCGTTTCAAAAGCTCTTCTAGAGAAGAAGAGGCTCTTTTAAAACCATACTTTTCAATCGCTTCTCCGCCAGACTGCATAAGGACAACGACTGCGCCCGCAAAGGCTTCATTCAAAATGGCGGCAGTGATGATTGCGAGCATGGCGACAATATCGGAGGCGAACTTTCCTCGGAGCATCCCCTTTGTCGTTTCATAGACAATTGGGGTTCCTCCAAGAATTAGGGTTGCAAACCAGATCCGATGCCCCCAGATCTTGTTCTCAAGGAAGACGGCGACGCCCACTAGAATGGCCGTAAGGACAAATAGAGGGATTGGGTAATCTTTAGTGAAGGACCAAATACGTCTCATGTTACAATCCATAAGGAGACATTGAATAACTGCTTTGCCGGGGATTCGTACCAAAAACGCCGAAAAAGTTAATTTGGAGATCGGAATAAACTTTGTCAAGTTATGCAGATCGAAAATTAGCTTTTTCGGTGAGTTTTGGCCGAAGAGCTGGCAAATGAGTTGTTCAGTGTCTCCTATAGTAAATCGGGGTTTTTGTGTATCAAGGGCATAGAGTTGGGGCCATTATCCTAATGGCAGGAGAGGGCGCGCGCTTTGGATCGAGTCTTCCAAAGCAATTTCTCCCTCTTGGGGACAAAAAAGTCTATGAACACACGCTTAATGTCTTTGAGGAATCTGCCCTTTTTGATGAGATCATTTTAGTTTGTCACCCCAAATGGGTAGAAACGGGGATGATTCCCGGAGGAAAGACGCGGCAAGAATCATCATACCTTGGCCTTCAAGGGTTTAAGGATCAGCCAGATATTGTCCTTATCCACGACGCCGTTCGTCCTTTTGTCTCGAAAAGGATTCTGGAAGAAAATATCCGCATGGCAATTAAGCATGGAGCCGTCGATACCTGCATCCCAACAGCCGATACGCTCGTTTATTCTCCAAATGGAGACACAATCGAGACAATTCCTAAAAGAGCCTCCTATTTAAGGGGGCAAACGCCACAAACCTTTCAGTTTCAAATAATTAAGGAAGCTCACGAAAAAGCTCTTATTACAAATGCCTCAGACGATTGTCAGCTAGTTCTCTCTACAGGGAAGCCCATTCATATCGTCCAGGGAAGTGACCGTAATGTTAAAATCACAACAGAATTTGACATTACTATTGCAGAATCGTTACTAGTTAGTAATAATTTGACATATTAATTCCCTTATAATAAATTAAAAATAGACAACGAGGGAGCTTTATATGTTGAGTCCTACGCAGATTGAGCAGTCTTATCAGGATTTTGTAAGTAATCTTCCAGAGTTTGCGCACGATGGGATTCTGTCTGTGAATCTCGGATTTTTACATGAGCAGGGGATTTTGGACACATTGGGTACTGACGATGATGATTCTGAAGATCTTACGCAGTTTTTCCATGTGATTGAAAGCCCTGAAAAAGTGACTCTTTTCAATGAGCATTTTGTTGTTTGGATTGTTCCGAAGATGGAAGAGGAGCAGCCCGTTACGTTTGTCTTAATTGCGACAACTCACGCGGATAAGGCGCAGCTTGAGATCGTCTTCACAACGGACGGGGTGTATAACAGCCCTCGTTATGTCTTAAAAGTGTTGCAACACTTTCTCTCTGATATGCTTGAGACAGAGGCGACACTCATTGCTTTTGAGAAAAATGCTTAACACCTTGACTTAAAGGGTCTTGGGGCGGCAAACTCTACGCTTCGCATCTAACGGAGCCTTTTATGCTTGTCCCTTCCTCTGATACTAAAGTTTCATGGAATGGATTCTTTTTAGACCCAGTGTCGATAGGCACTCTCGGAGGAGGCCTTGCTGCTTGTGCTCTAGCTATTTATGGTGTTGGGCAGTGTTTAAAGCATTGTTTTTCTGGGGGTAAAAATTTCAACTCTGATGAAGCTATATTCCTTAAGCGTTGGTTGCCTCATCAAGACGACCCTTTATTGAAGTATGAAGTGGAGCTTTGTTCTCAACAAGGTCAGCTGTTTTGCTATGTTAACAAACCTGAAAACAGCTTCCGGGTTGAGATCTCTCTGAAAGGGAAATCTATAGAGGAGGAAATCGCGCGGTTGAAAAAACTCAGGCCTATTATTGGAGACGGTAAAATTTGCTTTTCAGATGAATACAAAAGCGCGCTTAATCCGAGCATCGCCTTGAGCGACAAGGTGTGTGCTGTTTCGCTTGTTAAGTCGGCCACTACAGACGGAGGATATGAGCTGATTGTGGAAAGAGTTCAAGGCGTCCGCTGTCAGATATCTAAAATTCATAGAGTTGTTACTTTTTTGCTTGGGGGAAGAGCTTCTTGTCTGGAGACTGTTGATCCTGTTTTCGGGGAGGAGGCTTTGCAGGGGTTACAGGCTCGGAAGATAGAGACTTGGAGCCTTTCTGCGGAACAAGTGTTGAAGAATACGGTCTGTCCCAATAAAAAGCCTGATACTTATAGCGCTGAAGAGGCCTGGAATCTTGTTTGGGAAAAGAAGATTTTGAAGGACATGGGGGTCTCTGATGACGACCTTTCTCGGGTAGAGCGAAAGAGTCGCGAATCTAGCCCTCAGGCACTCTCTCCTACACAGTTAAACAAACGAAAGAGAAAGTAACATCACTTGGCTACCATGCAGAAAAAATGGTGTCGGCGATTTTTTGAGCGAGTCTTTCATGGAGTGGTCGTCCGGCAGCTTCTTGAGCTGAGTCAATGGGCTCTAACTGGCCAAGCGAAAAGGCAAGGGCTGTTGTTCTCACCCCGCGCGAGTTTGTAAAGGCAAGATCTTGAATCGAGTCTCCGTCGATGTAGTCGTAGTCTGCGTTTGCAGTAATGAGATAGGGGCCCTTTGCAATGGTATCAGAGTCTTTTTCATAGAGAGTTACTTGGGCAGACATCTGTTTGCGCCCTTCTGTTGCAACGATATTTTTTCGGATCTCTCCTGAGACTTTTTGCTTGTCCTTGCGGTAGCCAATAACTTGGTTTTGCGCATTTACGAGATCGATTTTTAGTCGGTAATCCCCATCTCTTGGCTGGACATTAGCGATTCCGGAAGCGGTGAGTGTTCGAACGACTTCCGCAGTGAATGTGCCATCATCATCTCCAGATGCGTAGGGGATGACAACGGTTGGAATTTGTCCGTCGGGGAAATTGGGGTACCATTGATAGCCACAGCTGGCAAGGAGAAGAAGCAATAAAAGTTTAGGAGACACTGAACAATTCATTCGCCCTCTCTTCGGCTAAAATTAACCGAAAAAGATAATTCTCAACCTGCAGTAACTCACTCGAGTTAATTCCGGTTTCCGAATTAACTTTTTCGGCGCTTTTAGCTCGAATCCAGGGCAAAGCAATTATTCAGAGTCTCCTTTACTTCGACCCATCTAAGCGATTGAGTTTTTCTTGCGCTGCAATGGCAGCGGAAGTTTCGGGATACTGCGAGAGCACTTTTTTATAGTAGATCTTTGCAGCTGGTGCTTTTTTCGTTTTCTGAAAAAAGGTTCCCGTGTTTAGAAGATTTTGTGCAAACGCTTCTTTTGTCTTTTGAATGTATTCTTCCGCATTATTTAGGCGTGGTTCTCTGGGGAATGCGAGTCGAAATTTCTGAAAGGTTACCTTTGCAAGGTCAAGAAGATCGGGATCAAGGCTTTTTCCCTGACACTGCATGTAATAGACATGAACTTTTTCAAGATATGCCTCTGCAGCAAGCTCATGTTTTGGAAATCTGCGGATGAGTAAGTCGAGTGTCTCAAGGCTTGGCTTATAGTCTTCAAGCTCTGCTTGGATCTGTGCTTTGCCAAGGAGGGATTTTGCAGCAAATGCACCGTGCGGGACGGTTGCAATCACTTCATCATAGATCTCAATTGCGTCTTCTTTGGCAGAGAGCCATTTTGGCGCTTTATGAGAGTCGAAAAGAGGCTTTTTTTCCCCGTTTCTAAACCTTTCCGCAATCCCAAATTTGTAGGCAATCGCATCTTCAAACCGGCGAAGCGTATTGGGTGTATTCAAGTAAGCTGTAAAGTAATCGTTTGCATTAAAGGGATGACCTAAGTTGAGGTAGGCCTCTCCGATATAAAAGGCAGCATCTTGAGAAAAAGGGCTTGTTGGAAAGTGATAGGAAAGAACGGTGGCGTAGTCGACAACGGACCACCAATCCTTATCGAGCATTGCCTGGTGCAAATACCCATTAAATTCTTGAGCTGAGGGCCCTGTATTTTCCCAGGAGAGGTCTTCCTCTTCTAAGGCCATCAGGGGAAGGCCGCAGATAAGGAAGAGAAAAAGAACCTTCTTCATGCTAGATCTCATAGAGAACCAGGGTAAGAGATTGCAATACATTCTGTCAATTGTTTGTCAGGGCTGTAAGCGCAAAGCTGTAATGTCACC
The DNA here is from genome assembly GCA_965370365.1 of uncultured bacterium. Lineage (GTDB taxonomy): Bacteria > Chlamydiota > Chlamydiia > Chlamydiales > SM23-39 > DAIDHZ01. The sequence goes on from CBDUSP010000007.1 coordinate 23,997, forward strand.
CCTCCACTACAAAAACAGCTGTATCTTATTTATTGTTAGTTGGTTGAGGTTCTTGAAAAAAGATTCTCAAGATCTCTTTGCGGCGTGAGAGCTGAAGAAGGAGGGAGTTCCGAGGGGGTCGCCGCTGGTTTTGGCCCCAGTTAAAAACTTTGGGCGCGGGTGTTGTGCTTTTTTTTCTTGTCGATCATTGATGGCTTTCTGCATGGTCTCGATTTTTTCCATCCGCGCACCTAACTCCAGTTCTCTTTGTAAGTAGGTCTGTTCCTGCTTCAGCTTATCCGTTTCTTTCTGAGATAGGGCTTCCTTCAACTGGTTCCTGAGCTCCTTCACTTGGAGTTCAAGATCAGTAATTTTGCTAGCCTGACTCTGACTGCTCTCGAGCTGTCTTTGATCAGTCGAATCGAGATCTTTCCTGATAGATTTTAGCTGATCTGCCCAACTATTATGCTGTTGTCTTATTATGCCGAGCATGGATTCGCGGTTTGTCTGATCCTCTCTCAGACGATCAGACAAATTATGATAATTGGTGCGGATATCTTCTATGTTGCGTCCATGAGCAACAAGAGTCGCATCGATGTACGTCTGCCGCGTCTGTGTAAGCGAAACAGACCTCAATGCCTGCTGCTCTAAGCCATCTACCTGGCTTGATAATTTATCCACCTGTGTATGCTGCGCAGCCATAGCTGTCTTGCTCGCACTGAATTGCCTGTTCAGAATCTCTAGATTTTGTCCAAGCTGTAAGCTTATCTGCTCGCGATCCTGTTCTTGCTCTTCCCATAAGGTGTTGGAACTCTCCACTGTCTGGCGAAGCTGGAAATGTTCCTTCTTGAGCGTCTCCATAGCCTGTAAAATTTGCGTTGCTGTCTCTTTTTGACGATCACTATAATTGAGGAGTCTATTTGAGAACTTGTCATGCTGTTGTATGATGTCTTGATGCTGTGCGTCTAAAGCAGTCTGCCGAGCCTGTACTGTTTCTATCTTCTTCTGCTGATTCACGATGGCTTTTGAGACTAGGTCCAGTGTCTCTTCCTCTCTCTTTTTTGTCGTCTTCTCCAGATTGTCGATAGCACTTCTGATTAGGTTCTGTACACGGATCTCTTTATCTACGACAGTAGACGTGTGTTCGTTGACAGTAACTTCGAAGGTGTTGGCAAGCGATCTGATCTTACTCATAATCTCATGAAGGGGAAAAGCGATTGGATTGCCACCTTCTTTATCGGAATAGGTAATCTGAGACGAGTTCTTTATTACGGTATCTACTTCTCTCGACAGAGCCTTTACTTGTTGGTCCAATGTTTCCTTATCGTAAATCTGAGTGACCTGCTGTGCTTGTGAAGATGCTGCAGTACTTGGCTTAGGTGTTCCTTCTTGTGGATGGGAGGAAATCCCCGCTCTTCCTGCGTTTGGAGATTCGGGGCGGACAGCAGAGGTAGTTTGTTTCAGATCATCCTTCGGCAGTCCTCCCGGCTGTGTAGGAGGATGTGATGCAAGACTGCTAGTAGATGGGCTGCGTATAATGGAAGACATCTTACTTTCCGCGTTTTTAGTTGATTTGGGTATAACTTAGCCAGGAACAGAACTCTTTCCTCAGTTCATAATTATACTGCCAATGTTCTTAATAATATTATCAAATCTGGTGTCTTGTGTCAACTTATAAATTAATGTTGTAAGTTGTTTATAATAAAACCATTGTTTTGGTAATGCCTATGTACCAGACAAACATTTCACACGTGGATCCAAGTTGTTGGTTTGCAGTGACTTAAGGGTTTGGCGTGAATTCCTGATAAAGCAGTGAGTTAAGTCTCTCCTTACGCATTCAGCTTTTCTTTGAACAATTGGAGCTTCTCATTAAGGAGCCACTGATCAATTCATTCGCCAGCTATTCGACCAAAATTCACCGAAAAAGATAATTTTCAACCTCCATTAACTCACTCGAGTTAATTGCGGTCTCCAAATTAACTTTTTCGGCGTTTTTGGCGCGAATCCCCGGCAAAGCAATTAATCAGTGTCTCCTCAAACGCCTGATCCGCTTTCACTCCCCAAGGATCTCCAATGGAAAGCGTCCCTAAGCGCTTCTTACCACTGACAAACTGAATTTCAAGCGTAGATTTTCCGGGATGCTCTCTCAAGAACTTTTTGAGAACAAGAATTTCACTCATGGGCGTTTTGTCTGCATCAATCTGTAGAGTCATATGTTTGACTTCTTCTTTTTCTTGGACCACTTTTTCCTTCTTCCATTTCGGTTCCCCTGCTTTTGCTTGCATTTTGAACTTATCGTAGAGCGCGTCGCACTCTTGGATCTTGCTTCCATCCATTAAAGCGATATCTTCCAAGTATCTGCAAGAAAGACTTAAGCGCCCCTCTCTTTTCTCTGTTTGAAGAAGCGCAAATACGATTTGATTTTCTAAGATGAGTGCCGCCTTCTCTTCGAACATTGCATTCCAAATGGGCAGCTCAAACTTTTCATTCCAATCACTAATTGTTAGGATCGCAAATTTCTTCTGGGTCTTCGATGAAACTTTTACTTGGACAGTATCGATAATAAATACAGCGCGCACAACCGAATTTTCTGGAACTTTTTCAAACTCATTTAGAGGAACGCAAAAGAGCTTTTTGACCGTGTCTTTATATGCGTCCATTGGGTGACCGGTTAAGTAAAACCCTAAAAGCTCTTTCTCTCTTCGTAAGATATGATCTTTAGAAGAGGGAATTGGAACATCTGGTGGTTCTGCAAAGGGTTTTTTATCCTCTTCAAGCAGCGAAAAGAGATTTAGCACTCCAAGGGATTCTTCTTTTTGATCCAAGCTTGCACGCGCGACCATTGGCTCAAGGCTCAATCGCATTGCATCTCTACTCCAAGTGGTAAAATCAAAGCACCCGGCTTCGATCAAAAGCTCGATCTGCCTCTTGCCGATCCGTTTTTTTTCTGTTCTCTCGATAAAGTTGTAGAGAGATTCAAAGTTCCCTTTTTGGGCGCGCTCTTCTAAAATTGCTTCGACGATATTGCTTCCCACTCCCTTAATTCCAGAAAGAGCAAAACGGATCCCTGCAGGGCTTGAGGAAAACGCACTTCCCGCCTCATTGATATCAGGCGGAAGGGAAACAATCCCCATGACTTGAGCCTCGCCGATAAATTTGGAAACCTTTGCTGTATCGTCACGATCGCATGTCATAAGCGCCGCCATCCACTCTTTAGGATGGTGCGCTTTAAAGTAGGCTGTTGCATAGGAAAGGTAGGCGTAAGCAGCTGCATGAGACTTGTTAAATCCGTATGATGCAAATTTTTCGATTTTATCGAAAATTCTTCCGGCCGATTCTGCGGTAATCTCATTTTTTGCAGCGCCATGGATGAACTTTTCACGCTGTTTTGCCATCTCTTCTCGATCTTTTTTCCCCATGGCTCTGCGAAGAACATCCCCTTCTCCAAGAGAGTATCCAGCAAGTGCGCTTGCAATTTGCATCACCTGCTCTTGGTAGACCATAACGCCGTAGGTCTCTGACAAAATATCTTTCATCAGAGGATGATCGATTTCAATCGGCTCTTTCCCATGTTTTCGGTTGATATACGAGGGGATCATGTCCATTGGACCTGGTCGAAAGAGAGCAACAACCGCAATGATCTCTTCGAAAAAATCGATATGCAACTGCTTTGCAAGATCTGCCATCCCCCCCGTTTCGATCTGGAAGACACCGAGCGTTTTACTTGTGTTGAGAAGATCAAATGTTTTTCGATCATCTAAAGGAAGAGCGCTCCAATCAACTCTCTTTCCTGTATTTTTCTCGACTTCATCAGAGCATAACTGCAAAGACGTGAGCGTTTTAAGCCCAAGAAAGTCGATTTTAAGCATGCCGACGCTTTCAACAGGCTTCATTGCATACTGCGTAACCACCATATCAGAGTCTTTTGCGGTACAAACAGGGATGTGCTCTGTGATTGCACTTGCAGAAATAATCAGGCCCGCTGCGTGCGTGCTCGTATTGCGGATCGAGCCTTCAGCTTTTTTGGCCATTTCAAGGACTCTTCGAGCCTCATCATCGCTACTCATGAGCTGTTTTAGCTCGGGATCGATCTCGAAGGCTTTTTCAAGCGTCATGCCAGGATCTTCAGGAACAAGCGAAGCTATTTTGTTCACCTTCGCGAGCGGCACATTTAAAACGCGGCCGACATCGCGGATCGCCATCTTTGCTTTCATCGTTCCAAAAGTGATGATCTGCGCAACTTTGTCTTTGCCATATTTTTCAATGACATAGTTGATTACGTCTTCTCTCCTGTTCATGCAGATGTCGACGTCGATATCGGGATAGGATACGCGTTCTGGGTTGATGAACCTCTCAAAGAAGAGATCAAAGCGTAAAGGCTCGATGTCGGTAATGCCTGTAAGATACGCAACAATCGATCCTGCAGCAGATCCCCTTCCAGGACCTACCGGGATTTTTCTTTTCTTTGCCCAGTCGATAAAGTCGAAGACAATGAGCATGTAGTCGATCATCTCTTTTTTGCTAAGGAGTTTAAACTCATACTCGAAGCGCTCATGCACAACCTTCATGGGGTCTTTGCCAGGGTATTTTTTTTGAACCTCAGCAAGGTGTGTTGGCGTATATTTCGTTTCAATATTTTTTAGGCAAAGATCGTAGAGATACTGCTCTGCAGCTTTGACTCTCTCTTCTCTTGTAAACTCTTTACCAATCAGAGAGGGTGGAATAAATACTGGATAGTGCGTTGTCTTAAAGTCGAGATCGCAAGTACATTTTTCAGCGATTTTTACGCTCTCACTAACGGCTTCTGGAAGATCGGCAAAAAGGACGCTTATCTCCTCTGGCGTCTTGAAAAAATACTGATGCGTTGGCGCTGTATCTCTTTTTGGGTTGGGAACCCTGTTTTTGGGGTTGCCCATCGAGTCTCTTTCCCATGTCTCGACAGGTTCTCCTGATTGGACATTGAGCAAAACCTCGTGTGCTGCCCAATCTTCTTTATCAAGATAGTGGATCTCATTTGTTGCAACTAAAGGAATGCCAAATTCTTTAGATAGGGAAATAAATCTCTCTTCAACGAGTTTTTGATCGCGGACAAAATCGCGCGCTCTTTGAACAAGCCACCCTTCTGTCCCCATCTCCTCTTCGTTGAGAGGATGCCGTTGTATCTCAAGATAAAAATCCTCTCTAAAAAGGGAGTGATACCATTTGAGTTCTTCTACAACATCTGTGCCTTGGAGGAGTTTGTATCCAAGCGGGCTATTTACACCCCCGACAAGACAGATAAGCCCCTCTCTATGTTTCTCAAGGACCTCTTTATCGATGCGTGGTTGATAATAGAATCCTTCTAAAAAACCAAGGGAGCTAAGCTTGCAAAGATTACGATAGCCGGTCTCATTCTTTGCGAGTAAGACAATGGGAAAGCCGTTTCTAGAACCGTAGATCTTTTTCTTCTCGAGGCGGGAATTCGGAGCCATCCAAATTTTGCAGCCAAAGATGGCTTTTACGCCATTGGTCTTACATGCCTTATAAAAGTCGACAGCGCCATAGAGATTGCCTTGATCTGTGACCGCAATGGCCGGGATGTTTAGTTCTTTTGCACGTTTTGCAAGCGCTGCAACAGATGCGGTTGAGTCAAGAATAGAAAACTGAGAATGAACATTTAGCGGAACCCAAGTCATGAGCGTCATTCTATACGAAATCAGCTAAATAACGCTATGCTGTAGTCTGTGTTTTTTGCTCGCGTGTTTTAACAGACCAAAGCGGAAGAACAATCAGTGTGCCGAGAAGGGCACAGACAAAGAGCGTCACGATGTAGCTGTTCCAGCCACTGAGCTTTACAAGGTATCCAAGAGGGGCACCAGCAGCTGCTGCTCCAAGATAGGCAAAGCAACCTGCAAATCCAGTCGCTGTTGCGGCTGCCTTCTTGTGGGAGAGCTCTGCAGCTGATAGGCCAATTAGCATTTGAGGGCCGAAGATGAAAAACCCAAAGAAAAAGAGGATGACAGCGTCGATAATTGGCCAGGGAAGGAGAACGGCTTTGAAAACACAAAGGACTCCAATAATTCCCGCGGTGAAGAGCGCGTTAATGGGATTGCGCTTTCCATTGAAAAAAAGATCCGATGCCCAGCCGGCTGCGAGCATTCCCAAAAAGCCCCCAATCTCAAACCAGCAAACGCAAAATCCGGCCTCGAGTGCAGTATAGCTTTTTGTCTCGATGAGATAGAGCATACTCCAGTCGTTGACAGCAGTCCGGATAATTCCATTGAAAAACTGCGCAAAGGCCAAAATCCAAATAAATTTATTTTTGAGAACGAACTCAAAAAGAATCTGTCTTGTGGTAAGACTCGTCTCTTCTGATGTATTTTTTTCTTTCGTGCTTGCGTAGTCGTCGCGGAATTTTTCAACAGGAGGAAGGCCAAGCGATTGGGGGGTGTCGCGCAGGCGGTTCATGATAAAAAAGCCCGATAGAATACAAAGGATTCCTGGAACGTACATCGCGGAGCGCCAGCCCCAGTTGTATGCGCAAGCAGCTGCCAAAATCGGAATTAAAGCTCCTCCGATATTATGCGAGGTGCTCCAAACACTCCACCATCGGCCCCTCTCAGACTGGGAATACCAGTGAGTTAAGAGCTTTGCGCATCCAGGCCATCCCCATCCTTGAAACCAGCCGTTTAGGCCCCAAAAGAGGGCAAAGGCCCATAGAGTCGAGGAGAGGCCAAAAAAGATGTTAAAAAGACCTGTTAGGATGAGTCCAACAGACATGAAGTAGCGAGGATTTGACTTGTCACCAAGAATCCCGCTTAAAAATTTACTTGCACCGTAGGAAAGACTTAAAATACTGCCAAGAAGACCGAGTTCGAATTTACCGAGGCCCAGCTCTGTTTGAAGAGCAGGCATTGCGAAAGTAAAACTTTTTCTTGTGAAATAGTAGAGCGCATATCCGATATACATCGCGTAGAATGTTCGGATTCTCCAGTACTTATATCTTTTTTTTACAATATCGGTGTCTTGGATTTCAGGCGCGTGCGGAGCGGGTCTAAAAAAATTAAGAACACTCACTATATTTCTTCCTGGTTTCTGCGTAGAAGCGTACTTAAGAAAAGACCCTAAAGTCAACCCTTTTGTCATTGAATTTATATACAAAAAAATTGATTTTTCTGGAAACACTTTCATTTCAATTTGAAGCGATATAAACTGTGTCTCCATGGCAAAAATACAGAGTCCGAAAGGAACATTCGATATTCTTCCAAGTGGCGCAAAAGAAGATTGGCAGCTGTCTCATCTTTGGAGATGGGTTGAAAAAGTTTGTCATGAAATCGCAAGCGAATATGGATATTCAGAGATTCGTACGCCGATTTACGAAAAGACGGAGCTTTTTGATCGAGGTGTTGGAGAGTCTTCTGACATTGTGACAAAAGAAATGTTTACTTTTGAGGATAAGGGAGGAAGAAAGATGTGCCTTCGCCCTGAAGGAACCTCATCAGTCATTCGTTCTTTAATTGAGAACAACCTTGTACAAAGCGGGTCTGTAAATAAATTATTTTACATCGCTCCGATGTTTCGCTATGAAAGGCCCCAGTCAGGAAGGTATCGCCAGCACCATCAGTTTGGCATTGAGGCAATTGGCGTTGCAGGTCCTGAAATGGATGCAGAAGTCATCGATCTTTTGTTTCAGTTTTATAAGAGACTTGGCATTCAAGGTCTAAGTGTAAATCTCAATACGGTTGGGGATAGTGAGTCACGCTCTGCTTTTCGAGCGGCCTTAATCGATTATTTACGTCCTTTTTTCGCAGACCTCTCTGCCGATAGTCAAGTGCGCTTTGAGAAAAATCCGTTGCGTATTTTGGATTCAAAAGATCCAAAAGATAAGGAGATTCTTGCGGAAGCGCCGTCTATTTTAAATCACTTAACACCCTCTGCAAAAGAACACTTTGAAGAACTTTGTAGATTGCTCGATCAGATAAAAATTCCCTACAAGGTCAATGACAAAATTGTGCGTGGTCTTGATTACTACAACAAGACAGTCTTTGAGTTTATGACCGATCACTTAGGCGCGCAAAACACAATTGGTGCGGGTGGGAGATACGATGGTCTTCTGAAAACATTTGGTGGTGTTGATTTACCAAGTGTTGGCTTTGGAACAGGTTTGGAGCGTGTTTTGCAAGTGCTTCTTGGACAAAAAGCATTGCTTCCTTGTAAAGCTGCTTTACAGATCTATTTCATTCCGATGGGAGAAAAGGCGCGCGAAAAATGTTTTTCCTTGGCAAGTCTTTGTCGGCGTCACCATATTTCTGCAGACGTAGAATGGAATGCGAAGAAGATGCAGACAGCGATGCAAAATGCAGTTAAATCGGGAGCTGCATATGCTGCAATCATTGGCAATGATGAGCTTGAAAAAGGCGTGTTACAAATTAAAGAGTTGAGCTCAAGAGAGCAAAAAGAAGTTCCTTTTGATGGAATTGTGGAGTTTTTTAAGAAATGAACATTCTTCTCCTTATTGCAGCTGCTGTGCAGCAAGTTGAGATCTATAGCAAGCCTCTTGTTCGATATAATGGGACAGAGGCGATTCTAGATTTAGATGAGACTTCCGTAGAATTAAGGCAGGGGCTTATCGGAATGAAGGAAGGCGAGGTTCGTATTATCTATATTCATTCTGAACCTGTAGAAGTTGAGCTTGTTAAGGCTGATGCCACATTTGAAACACATGCGGCATCAGCTAGAGAAGATGGGATTCCAAGAAACTTCTTTTAAAGACCTACATCATTCCGCCGAAATCCATTCCGGGAGGCATACCTCCCATGCCACCCATTCCAGGAGGCATACCACCCATACCAGGCGATGCATCCCCTTTAGGATCAGGCTTGTCTGTTACAAGGACGGCAACTGTCATCAAGATTCCTGATACAGAAGATGCGTGGAGAAGCGCGCTTTTTGTAACAAGCACAGGATCAATTACCCCATCTTTTACAAGATCAGAGAAGGTGTCTGTGAGCCCGTTATAGCCCCAGGAGCCTTCTTGCTCTTGGACTTTTTCAGCAATGTGCTCCCCATTTTTTCCGCAGTTATTTGCGATCGCAATGGCAGGCGCCATGCATGCGCTTTTAATGATCTCTACGCCAATTGCTTCATCATGTGTGCATTTGAGCGCATCAAGAGCTTTTGCTGCGCGAATGAGTGCTACACCACCACCTGGAACAATTCCTTGGGCAATGGCTGCTCTTGTTGCGCAAAGAGCGTCTTCGATGCGCGCTTTTTTCTCATTTGCTTCCGCTTCTGTTACCGCGCCAACAGATAGAACAGCAACGCCGCCAGCAAGCTTTGCGAGTCTCTCTTCAAGCTTTTCTTTTTCATAGCTTGAGATACTTGGATCTTGGAGGAGGTTTTTGATTAGATTTGTTCTTGCTTGAATCGCATCAGGACTTCCGTTTCCATCAACGATGGTTGCTTTGTCTTTTTCGATGACGATTTTTTTCGCGCTTCCAAGAAATTCTAAGCCAATTTCTTCAAGGTTATGGCCAAGCTCATCAGTGATCAGCTGTCCGCCTGTTAAAATCGCAATGTCTTCTAAGCTTGCTTTTCTTTTGTCGCCAAAACCAGGTGCTTTAACGGCACAAAGAGATTTACCGCCTTTGATTTTATTGATCACAAGTGTAGTTAATGCGTCCCCATCAACATCATCTGCGATGATAAGAAGTGGCTTGTTGCTTTTTTCTGTGATCTTTTCAAGGATTGGGACGAGTTCTTTTGCATTTGATAATTTTTTGTCTGTGATGAGGATTTGGGCATTTTCAAAAGAAACTTCCATCTTCTCTGCGTCCGTTACAAAGTAAGGAGAGAGATAGCCTTTATCAAACTGCATTCCTTCCACAACATCTAAAACAGTGTCGATTCCTTTTGCTTCTCCAATTGTGACAATGCCGTCTTTTCCAACTTTTTGAATCGCTTCACCGATAATTGCCCCGATTTCAGGATCGTTATTGGCAGAAATTGCTGCAATTTGCTGAATCTCTGCAGGTGTTTGGATTGGTTTTGCCATTTTATCGAGCTCTCTTCCGATTGCAAAAACAGCTTTTTCAATCCCTTTCTTGATATCCATTGGATTTGCTCCAGCGGAGATGTTTTTGACACCTTCTTTGAAAATATGCTCAGCTAAAACAATTGCGGTTGTCGTTCCGTCCCCTGCAATATCCGAAGCCTTTGAAGAGGCTTCTTTAATGAGCTGCGCGCCGATGTTTTCGTACTTGTTTTTTAGTGTCACTTCCTTTGCAACAGTCACTCCGTCTTTTGTGGAAAGAGGAGAGCCATACTCCTTTGCAATAACAACGTTTCTCCCTTTAGGGCCGAGAGTTACAATGACTGCTTTAGCGAGTTTTTTTACTCCCTTAAGGACTGATTTTAGAGCTTCTTCGTGAAATTGGATCATTTTTGCCATGGGATATTTCCTTATAGGGTTGCTAAAACATCTTCTTCAGAGAGAAGAAGGTACTCAGTATTTTCACTTGTGTATTCTGTTCCTGCATAGTTGATAAAAAGAACTTCGTTACCAACTTTTAGATCCATTGGATGGGTCTTGCCTTGCTCGTCAGTTCTGCCAGGGCCTATTGCAACAACCGTTCCTTGGGCGGGCTTGTCTTTTGCGCTTTCAGGAAGAAGAATTCCCCCCTTTGTTAGAACGGCTTCTTTTCTTTCAATAACGACCCGATTGCCAAGAGGCTGAATGTTAGGCTTAGACATGATTTATTCTCCTTTTCGAAAGGGTTAGCATATAAGAGATGGGGATTAGCGTCAATAAATTAGCAGACCTTTTGGGAGACTGCTAATAGAGTAAATATTTTTTTCTTATATCCAGGAACTCCTCTCTTTCCTTTTTCTGGAAATTGATGAGTTTCCAAGCTGGATAGGGTTCCTCCATAAGGATGTCGTAAATGGCTTTTGTTCCGTTTGCTTTGCAAAAAAGATCAATCGAGCTGTTTGATGAGGCAATTCTTTTTGAAAATTCTTGTGGGTACATACTTTTCAGAAGTCCTAAAATTAGATATTGCACAGCAAGTGGACGGTATTGTTTGGGATTGGTGATTTGAATCAGAGCTCCCTCACAGTTTTCTCCTTTGTAGGCTCCATAAAACGGGCGAAAATAAAAGGGGTTAAAGTGAACGCCATCGAGGTTTTGCGCGTTTAGTTTTTCTGTGAATTTTTCTGCATCAATCCACGGCGCTCCCACGATTTTGAAAGGGAGGGTGTATCCAATTCCAATATTTGCGAGTTTGAGCTCTCCCAAAAGCCCTGTCATCGCACAAAATAGAGGCGTGTCGGCTTCTGGAACATTCGGACTCGGTGGGATCCACGTAAGACCCGTATCTCGATAACTCATCGAGCGCTTCCAGCCTTTCATCGGGATCACTTCGAGTTTGCAGCCAATAGTGTATTCGCTGTTAAAAAAAGAAGAGAGTTCACCGATTGTCATCCCGTGGCAGTAGGGAACGTTTAAATAGCCAATGTAAGAGCGCCACTTTTCCTCGAGCATTGGCCCATCGACCGTAATGCCGTTGATGGGGTTTGGGCGATCGAGAACAATGACTTTGATCCCTAGCTTGGCAGCCTCTTCCATGATGTAAAAAAGCATGGTGGGATAGGTGTAGGCGCGCACTCCCGTGCACTGAATGTCGTAGACAATGACATCAATGCCTTTAAGCATGTCAGGAGTTGGTCTGCGCGTTTTCCCATGCAAACTAAAAACGGGGATTCCTAAATGCTGCGAGTCATCAATTGCCTCTGCTGCATAGCCTCGACCATTAACCCCATGCTCTGGAGAAAAAAGCGCAACAACTTGGATATCATTTTTCAAAAAACAAGAGAGCGTGGAGTTGTGTTTTGCATCCACACTTGTGTGGTTGATCGCAAGAGCTACCTTTTTCCCTGAGAGCTTTTGATTCTCTTGGAAGAAAACATCGACGCCCAAGGATACAGGAGATGTCCAAACAGAACCTAAAATAAGCAAGAAGAAGAACGTTTTTTTCATAGTAAGAAAACGAGTATACACCTTCCAGAATTTTCTTGAAAAGCGGAAAAAAACGCGGCAGTTTACCAGATCTTTAAGATTTTTGTCAAAAAAATATTTGCATAAAAGATAGTCCCTTAAGTAGGATGGCTTATCTTCTAATGGAGGTAGCTATGGTGAGTCTTATCCTTGGGATACTCCGAGCGAAAGCGTTTTTAGTGTCTCTTTTTCTTATTCTTATTAGTTGGTGGGCGCGCAGGCAGGGCAAAGTCGATGCGAAAATAGAATATGTGGCGAAGCCTGTCATTTCTCGAAAGAAGAAGCAAAGAGCTTGCAAAACGCACCGTTCTTAGATTAAATTGTCTCTATGAATATTTTGCAGTTAGAGGCATCGAGTGGATGGGGTGGCCAAGAAATGCGCATCCTCAAAGAAGCTGAAGGGATGCGTCTACGCGGCCATAGTGTCTTTTTTGGTGTGATGAGGGGGGCGACCCTTGGTAAGATGGCATCGAAGGAAGGCTTTACAGTCTATGAGCTAAATTTCAAAAAACTGCACTGGATTTTCTGTCTTTTTTCGCTTGTTCGCATTCTTTTTCGTCATAAAATTGATGTTGTAAATACCCACTCCTCTTTAGATGGGTGGATTGGTGGGATTACAGCGCGTTTATGTGGGAAGAAAGTGATTCGTACGCGGCACTTGTCCATGCCGATTAAGCCTGGGCTCAATAGCACTCTTTTGTATGGAAAACTCGCCGATTTTGTTGTGACAACGTGTGCGGAAATCGTTCCGATGATTGTGCGTCAATCGGGAAAGGCGCCTGAAAAAGTTCGCTCGGTTCCAACGGGGATTGATCCAAGCAAAGTGATTGTTGATAAGAAAGCCTCTCTGGATTTTCGTGAAAAGCTTGGGATTAAAGAAGGAGATTTCCTTGTTGGAACAGCGTGTGTTATGCGCTCTTGGAAAGGCATCAATGATCTTTTAGAGACTGCAAATCAGTTGCGCGATGTTCCAAACATCCGCTTTGTGATTATTGGTGGGGGACACGCAGAAATTCATCATAAAAAGGCAAAAGAGCTAAAGCTAGATTGGATTGTTCACTTTACAGGGCATCTAGAAAATCCGTATCCGGCAATTGGCGCATTGGATTGCTTTACGATTTTAAGCACAGCAAGTGAGGGCGTTTCACAGGCGATTTTACAGGCAGCTTATTTGAAAAAACCCCTTATTTCAACACCGACAGGCGGCTTAAAAGAAGTATGCATTCCTGATAAGACGGGAATTATCGTTCCTCTCTTTGATTCGAAGGCTGTTGCAGCTGCTATTTTAAAGCTAAAGGGCGATGTCTCGTTAAGAGAGCGCTTTGCAGAGAATGCACATCTTCTTGCAAAAGAGAAATTTACAATCAAAAGAACCTTAGATGAGATGGAAGAGATTTTTCATGGAAGATTTTAAAGAAAGAATCATTTTTACCTTTTTAGAACATAAAAGAGCGTTTTTAGCGGGCATTTTTTGCTTTGCGGGACTTGCTGTTTTAGGCGTGTATTTTCAAACAGCGCCAGGACCCGAAGCATATGCTCAGGCTGAAGAGGCGGTTGCAAAGTGGAAAGAAAAAGATGATGACGCGTCTTACAATGAGATGAGAAAAGCTCTAAAAAAAGTCCCGTCCCTGGAAAAGAAACACAGCGGCGCCATTGCCCAAAAATTGTTTCAAAAGAATCGCTTGTCAGAGGCGCTAACTTTAGCTCATCGATCCATGAATGCGCTCGATGAAGCTCCTTTTCACGCAGCCTACAGCGAGACGAGTCTTTTAATCGAGAGGGAAGGGTACCAAAATGCTCTTGAGCAATCGGTGGGCTTGAGAGAAAACATGCTCAAAAATTGTGATCTAAACCAGGAAGTTGGAGGGCACTCTGTTGGAGGTGGTCTTCTTTTTGCGCACAACTTGCTTCGGATAGCCTGTCTTCAGCAGGAATTAGCGAATCGGCCTGGAGAAAAAGCCGCTTGGGAAGATCTCGAGAAGTTTTTGGGGACAAGGGCATCGCTTCAAAGGCTTGTTTTTGAGAATTTCCGCGATAAGAGCCTCGATCTTAGCCACTACATCATCCAACGAAAAAAGCAGCTCTAAGTTCTGTTTATTTGTAATTTGGTTGACGGAAAGTGAACGTGGGTATATACTTTTTCTCCCATAGCAGAGGAGTACTATGACAACGAGAAGCTGGTTGGATTTAGTAAAGAATGACAGGACTGAGACGCGTCCTTCACCACCCGTATGCGGGGGACTTTCGACTTCGGCCGGGAGCAGTTCTACCGTTGCTACCGTTGCTGCCGTTGCTGTAGTAAATATACCTCTCGGAGCACAAGTTTTTTCAGCTGCCCCCCCCTCTAGCAAGTTGTTGTTGGGGAGCAAGGAATCTTCTAAAGCGAAATTCTTTTCAAAAACGCCTTTTTCTAAGCCGGAAGATTCTCTTGTCAAAGGGGATGAGAGGCTCATCTCCAAATTTCTTAACACAGCCCCCCCCTCAAACGCAGAAAGCCGTAGAGCTACGGAAACGTTACATGCTAATCGCTTTTTTCGTGTGGAAGGGGGGATCTCTTTAATAGGATCCTGTGGTCCGGATGTGTTTATTTGCGGTAAGTTGATAAAGAACTCTAGAAGTTGGGATTCTATTAAAGAGTTTTTCGATCAGATGCCCCCGAATCTCAAGAATACTGTTGTTTACAATATATTTATCGGAAGGAAGGATCAAGGAAATTTTACGGTTATAAAAGGTGCGTTTGAAGAAGCAAAGGAAAGAAACCTAGCGGATGTGGTGACCTTTAATAGTTTTATCGACGCCTGTGGGAAAGCCGGAGAGTTTGAGAAAGCAAGAATCGCGTTTAAAGAAGCAAAGAAAAGAAACCTAGCGGATGTGGATGTGGCGATCTTTAATAGTTTTATCGATGTCTGTGGGAAAGCCGGAGAGTTTGAGGACGCAGAAAGCGCGTTTGAAGAAGCAAAGCAAAGAAACCTAGCGGATGTGGTGACCTTTAATAGTTTTATCAACGCCTGTGGGAAAGCCGGAGAGTTTAAGAAAGCAAGAATCGCGTTTAAAGAAGCAAAGAAAAGAAACCTAGCAAATGAGGTGAGCTTTAATAGTTTTATCGATGTCTGTGGGAAAGCCGGAGAGTTTGAGGACGCAAAAAGCGCGTTTGAAGAAGCAAAGAAAAGAAACCTAGCGGATGTGGTGAGCTTTACTAGTTTTATCGACGCCTGTGGGAAAGCCGGAAAGTTTAAGGACGCAGAAAGCGCGTTTAAAGAAGCAAAGGAAAGAAACCTAGCGGATGTGGCGATCTTTAATAGTTTTATCGACGTCCTAATAAAAAGGGGCTCTGTAGATGAGGCGAAGAAAGTCCTTGCAGAAAGTAAGATGGCCCTTCCAGAGATACGCAAGAATCAAAAAGGAGATCGGTATATCGTTGACTTGCATAAACTCTCCCATGGAGTTGGCATTCTATTGCTTCTTGATAACTTAAAGTCTGTTCCGATGGACATTATAGTAGGTAAGGGGCTGCATGGAGATAATGAATGGTTAGCTTTTCAAACGGCTGTTAAAGACTTTTTTGGGAGTACGGAGGGCGTGTCTATTCAACCGGACCCAGCAAACCCCGGGAGGCTTGTATTGGAGAAAAGGCCTTGAAAAAAGAGAAGGAGCAGCCTTTACACGAGTAAAAAGCTTTTATGAGAGGCTCTTTTTGGTCTTTTTCCCGAAGGGGAGCACTTTCTGGTCGATCGGATGGTTTGCTTTTTTGGGAACCATCTCGAAGCGGAAAAGATCACGCGAGACTTCTTCTCTTAAAAGATTAAAGAAGTGCTCAAATAACTTAAACGATTCGTGTTTGAATTCGAGAAGCGGATCTTTTTGCCCAACTGTTCTCATCTGAATGTCAGAGCGCAGGTGGTCAATTGAAAGGAGATGTCCTTGCCAGAGCTGATCGATCTTACGAACCATCATATTGCGAATGACTTCTTTGATGACGTTTTGTGCCTTATCTCCTTCTGCAAGATCGGGACGGAAGAGCTGAATCTGCTTTTGCTGGTGTTCAAGCTTTTTAGTAAAAGCATCGAGAACTTTTTTGCAGATGATCTCTTTGTTTTCAAGTTCACTTGTTTCAAAGTGAATCGGGAAGAAGGATAAAAGCTGCTCACCCTCTATTTGTTCCGCAACAGAGAGGAGAAGCTCTTCAGCGATTTGAACGGAGTCTTCGGTAAAGAGGATATCATTTCTAAATGCGTAAACCTCTTGTCTTTGCTTATTCATCACGTTGTCGTATTCAAGCGTGTGCTTACGGATCGAGTAATTTCTTTGCTCAATTCTCTTTTGCGCGATTTCTATCGATTTATTGAGAATCTTTGCTGACATTGGCTCCCCTTCAACGGGGCGATATCTTTGAAGAAGCAGAGTCATGCGAGGCGATGCAAAAAGACGCATTAGCTGGTCTTCGAAAGCAACATAGAACTTTGAGCTTCCTGGATCTCCAAGACGTCCACCCCTTCCTCGAAGCTGGCGGTCGATTCGTCGAGAGTTGTGTCTTGTCGTTCCAATGACTGCAAGCCCCCCAAGATCACTCACGCCATCTTTTAGCTTAATGTCCGTTCCTCTTCCCGCCATGTTGGTTGCAAGAGTGATTGCTTCTTTTTTTCCAGCATTGGCGATGATTTCCGCTTCTTTTGCGTGATTCTTCGCATTAAGGACTGTGTGGGGGAGCTTGTTTTGCTTTAAAATACGAGAGAGTTTCTCTGAAATTTCAACAGACTCCGTTCCAATTAGGATAGGGCGCCCCTTCTCGTGAAGGTCTTTTACTTCTTTGAGAATGGCATTATATTTTTCCCTCTCAGTCATGTAGATTTCATCATCTGTATCGTCTCTCATGCAAGGACGATGCGTTGGGATCTCAAGGACTTCGAGTTTATAAATCTCTTTAAATTCATTCGCTTCTGTAATCGCAGTTCCCGTCATGCCAGAGAGTCTGTCATACATGCGGAAATAGTTTTGAAGCGTAATTGTCGCGTACGTCTGGGTCTCGCCCTGGATGCTAACATTTTCTTTTGCTTCGATTGCTTGATGGAGACCGTCTGAAAAGCGTCTTCCAGGTTGGGGTCTACCGGTGTTCTCATCGATGATTACGATTTTGTTATCGTGAACGATGTAGTCGATATCCTTTTCCATGAGAAGATGCGCTCTGAGCATCTGGCGCAAGTTGTGGGAGCGCTCTTTTCTCTTTGAATCTTCTTCGCGAAGCGCTGATTTCGCCTGCATTTTCTCATCGTCGGAGAGGCTTTGGTCTTGTTCGATTTTCTCGTACTCAAACCCAAGATCGAGCATCACAAAGTCGTTACTTGCGTTTTCTTTTTCTGAAGATTTTCCCCAGAGATGGATCCCTTTATCGGTGAGTTCGTATTCGCTATTCCTCTCATCAACAGTCATATGGAGTTGAGCGAGAGTCTCTTGCTTCTCGTCTTTGTTTTGATCCCCAAAAAAGTAGGTTTCCCACTTGTCGATCTCTGCGCGAAGATCTGGATGTTCTTTAATTCTTTTTAGGATTTTGTTGCGGGGAGTTCCCTTGCCAACAAGCCAGAGCTTTTTGAAAATATCTAGATGCTCTTTTCCAATCTTAAGCGTCTCGTCTTCTTTGGTAAGCTTTGCATTTTCAAGTTCTTTTCTCGCTTCGGTTGCTAAAGTGTTGCAAAGATCTCTTTGCACACGAACCATGTTGGCGACTTCTGTTTTAAGGGAGTCGTACATCTGCTTACTGTCGTGAACAGGGCCTGAAATAATTAATGGAGTTCTCGCCTCATCAATGAGAATCGAGTCGATCTCATCAACCATCGCAAAGTAGTGTCCGCGCTGTACCTGCTCATTTTTATGGACCGCCATCGAGTTGTCGCGGAGATAGTCGAAGCCAAACTCAGAAGCCGTTCCATAGACAATGTCAGATGCGTAAACATTTTTTCTCTCCTGCATAGGGACATCGTTTGTCAAAGACGATACACTGAGCCCCAAGTAGCGGAAAATAGAGCCGACCCACTCGCAGTCTCTTTTTGCCAAATAATCGTTTACAGTGACTAGGTGAACGGGTTTTCCTGTAAGTGCATGGAGATAAAGGGGAAGCGACGCTGTGAGTGTTTTTCCTTCTCCCGTTTGCATTTCTGCAATGGATCCGTGGAACATCGCAATTGCGCCCACAATCTGAACATCATAGGGGACCATGTCCCACTTTTGACTATAGCCCGAAACATGAACATCGGTTCCCAAAAGACGCCTGCAAACATTTTTTACAACGGCAAAGGCTTCGGGGATCAAGTCTTCTACAGTTTCTCCCTTGGTAAGTCTTTCTTTGAACTCTGTTGTTTTGTGAGCAATCTCTTCCTGAGAAAGGCTTTGATACTCTTCTTCTAAGGCAATGATTTTAGGAAGGAGTTTTTTGTATTTTCCCACTAAGCGTGACTGGTGAGTACCGAAGACTTTTTTTATCAGATTGAACATTTAGACCTTATAGGAGTTTGGCAAAATTTTAGTGAGCTTCGCCTTTTTTTACAAGGGACCATCCCACAATTGGAGTTCACTTCAAAAAGTAAGTTTACAAAGGCTTATCTAAAGTTAAGGAACTCAAAGCGAAGAGCAGAGATTCTATGAGCGACTTCCATGGGTTTCTCAGGGTCAATTGAGAGCAGCACATCATTGAAACATCATTGGCAGCTCTCTGTATTTTGGACGACATTGAGCGAGTTCGTAAACAATGCGCGCACGTTCGTTGTTTTCCATGTTCTTTGTAATCAAACTTCTTGCGAGAG
Organism: uncultured bacterium; assembly: GCA_965370365.1. Taxonomy (GTDB): domain Bacteria; phylum Chlamydiota; class Chlamydiia; order Chlamydiales; family SM23-39; genus DAIDHZ01. The sequence goes on from CBDUSP010000007.1 coordinate 42,804, forward strand.
ACACGATTTGCTTGCGTTCGTTTGGTTTTAGTTTAGTTATTTCACTTATAAGCTGCGAAGAACCCTTCGAGTTTGGATTAATTAAGGCCCTGGCAGCCTCTATTATTTCATCTCTGTACTGTGAATCAAGAAAGCTTACCTGAGATAAGAGTTTTGAAAATTCGTGAATGTTCACTTTTGGATCAACAAGCGTCTTCGTAAGCTCTAGTATGTATTCTCTTCCTTCGCCACTCATACTACATAGGGTATTAAAAATACTTGTAGCAGTCTTATTGCTGGAGTTTTTCAGGTCAGAGTCAGCTAGGCTTTTCGCAAAAGTTGCTAGTTCTAGCCATTCCTCTCGGGGGGTGTTTTCGAGGGAAGACAAGTACAAGTCCATTCTAAGAGCTCTGTCCCAAGAGTCCGAAGTGTCGAGGTTCTCGGAGTTGGAGTTCATTAAAATTCGGGCGACTTTTATCGCTTCAGGTCTTGTCTTCCTAGGAAGTCGCATTAATAGGAATAGACGATGGGTGCTAGATGGTGTGCTTACATCGGGAATTTTGTTTAGCTCTTGGAGAAGCTGGATCATTTCATCTCTTTCGTCTTTAGGTACCTTTGCGAACTCCTCCATGAACAAGACTCGATGTTCCCTTGCTGTTTCTGGTGTGAAGAAAAGTTCTGCAAGCTCTATGATCTTCGCCGTATCTTTGGGAGGGATCCCCGCTTCTGCTAGGGGGGCTTCGTACTCTTCTTTCCCTAAGGAGGATAAAATTTTCACACGCTCGCGGAGAGTATTTTCATCCTGATTTCTTTTCCACAAGAAGGCGGAAGCTGCCAGCCCAATAGCTGTCAATGCGCTTTTTATCGGATTCGCGCTAATCTTCTGGATTACCGAGAAAATTACGCTCAAAATCAGAGAGGGGAGATTTTGTATCATGGTATAAACAGCTCCTTTTTCTGGAAAAGTATTTACAATCTTTGGTCTGTATTCATTTTAAATGAAATTTTTCCAAAAATATTATGGTTGATACGTAATTAAAAGCAATCGAAAAAATTTATACATGTGCGAATCTTGTCTTCTGCTTCTAGTAAAAAATTTATTGGTGGCGGTTTCATTGAATCGACTTGATTTTGGAAGAGCCTCGTGATATATTCCCCTCAGAAAAGGATAAATTATCTGAACTAATGAAGGTTTTTTTATGAGCAATCAACTTCTTGAGCGGTATTCTATAACAATGGAAAAAGTATCTGTCGATGGGTACGAAGAGATAATTCGCGTAAGCGATAAAAAAACGGGACTGAAAGCCTACATCGCAATTCACAATACAGCTCTTGGGCCTGCTCTTGGAGGGACGCGTATTTTCCCGTACGCAAATGAGGCCGAGGCTCTTGAAGATGCACTGCGACTGTCCAAGGGAATGACCTATAAATCAGCTGTTGCTGGAGTTGGATTTGGTGGGGGAAAAAGTGTGATTATTGCGGACCCCAAAACAGAGAAAACACCTGAGCTTTTGATGGCTTTTGGTGCTGCTGTTGACTCTCTAAAGGGACGATATATTTGCGCAGAAGATGTTGGATGCACAGTAGATGATGTGAAAGTGATCCGCAAAACGACCAAATATGTTGTCGGTCTTCCGCATGAAAAAAGCAGTGGAGATCCTGGCTATTTTACTGCTTGGGGAGTGTTTCGAGGCGTTCAGTCGGTTGCAAAAACTCTTTTTGGAACGGAGTGTCTTGAAGGGGTAAAGGTTGCTGTCCAAGGCCTTGGAAATGTTGGACGCAATTTGATTAGCTACTTATTCTGGTCTGGCGCTGATTTAATCATTTCCGATATTGATCCTGTTTTGCTTAAGAAATATGCAAAGAAGTACGGGGCAAAAGCAGTCTCTCCCGATCAAATTTTAGAGACAGAGTGTGACATTTTCTCTCCTTGCGCTATGGGGGCTCTTTTAAATGAGAAAACGATTCCTCTTCTGCGTTGCCGAGGGATTGCGGGCGCTGCAAATAACCAGCTCCTTCATGACAAGGATGCGGATTTGTTACGGGGATGTGGCATTCTTTATGCTCCTGACTTCGTGATCAATGCGGGAGGGCTTTTAAATGTCTCAGAAGAAACTGAAAAGCATGGATATGCTCCGGCTCGGTCTCGAGACAGCTGCCGGCGGATTTACGAAACACTTCTTTCGATCTATGAGATTGCTGAGAAAAATCAGGAGTCTACGCATAAGGCCGCAATTGCCCTTGGAGACTACAGGATCCAATATGGAGTTGGGGAAAGAAAATCTCCGCCTGTTTTCCATCACTAGTGCTCAATATCACTATCTGCTGCCTTTTAAATGAACAGGATCCGCTTCGCTTGCAGGATCGCAGCTGGCGCTGCGGCAGGATATGGACTTTTTTCCTG
>CBDUSP010000008.1:0-44577 GCA_965370365.1 uncultured bacterium
TTCTTACGGTATTTGGATATACTGGATATTGGTATCTTGGGGCTGCAGTCATTTTGAGTCTTGGATGGCTTGTTCTTGCAATCAAGGGCTTTTCTAAGACGACGAACGACGAGCTATGGGCGCGTAAGATGTTTAAGTATTCGCTTGTTGTGATCACGGTGCTATCGATTGCAATGATGATCAACTATCGTTAGCAGGCGTATCGTTTCTAAATGCTAGAGATGCTGCTACGATTCCGGTGAATTGAATGCAGATACAGCCAATGATGTCTGTTTGTTTCATGGAAGCTCCTAGACCTATGGTTGCGACACCAGCACAGAATGTGGGAACTCTCCAGAAAAGGCTCTCAGTGCTTCGTGGTTTTAGGGCAGTTGCTACTGCAGCGATTCCGGCAACTGTTCCTAAATACGTTGCATCGGGAGTAGGTTGGTCTGGGGGGGCTTAGAGCTTTTAATCCCATCGAGCAAGTAGCTATACCGGCGAGGGCCGCAGCTACCCGTTGTGTAGGCAAAAATGAAGCATTGCTAGTAGACATGTCTTTTTCCTTGTTATTAGGGTTACGAGACACGAAAGTGTGACATCAGGGGCTTTTAAGAGCAAGACATTATCAGCTGCGTTCTCTTAAGGAAACACTGATCAATGCATTCGCCCGTCCTTTTCGCGCTTTTTCGCATCTTTTGATTTTTTCGAACTCACTAACTTACAAAAGTTTAGATTCGTTCGGAAAAAGCAAAACCTGCTGAAAAATCATCGAAAATCCCGGACAAAGCCATTAATCAGTGTCTCCTTAAGTTTAAAAACTCCACTCAGTGCTTGCTGTGATCTGGTGCGAGCGATATGAAGAGCCAAACTCTCCCTTATACCCAAGTCTGCCTGTTGGATACTTAGGTCGTTTTGGATCAAAGAGCATTGAGAATGCAACCGACCCAAAGTGCTCTGAATCAGAAAGAGTGTCTAAAATCAGTGTTCCTGGAGCTCCAATCAAGAATCCTTTCACATTGCCAATAGAGTAAGCGTCTTTGTAGAGATAGCTGATGTTTTGTTGCAAAACGAGATTCCATACTCTAAATTCAAACTCCTCATAAACCCGGAAGCCAACTTCTGTACGAAGCATCGAACAATGGATGTTTTGCCGGAAAAACTTGAAAGCGCTGCTACTATATTCCCTGTAGGGATCTTGCCAGTTATGGATCCAGTCGACTGTAACAAATGGCTCGAAGGTGCATGTATCGTCACAAAAATCGTAGTCATAACCAATTTCCACATGCGGATCGAATTGATATCCGGACGCAAAGGAAGTAGCCTGAAACTCAAAGTCAGTTAAATGCATATTGCGCTCGTTATTGGTCTGAAAAAGACCAAACCAAAGAGCGAGATTTCCGTAGAGATTATGTCTGTTCCAAAGCCCGTAAAGCGAAAGGTACTCTTGGTTGACGTTGCTATGTCCATTTCCTTTATCGAAGTCTAGATAAGTGTATGCATATGCAAGGCCAAGACCGCCACGGAAATTTTTTGTTTTTTGCACATCATAGGCAACTAAAGCCCCGATACTCCAAGGATCAAATCCTGGCGTCTCATGTTGTCTATCTTGGTGGGCAACAAGGCCAATGACTTCTCCCCAAAGATTGTTTAAGCGGACTTCGCAAGGACAGTTTGTGACTTTCCAACTGTTTGCTGCAAGAAGGGCGAGTTCTTTCTGTTCTTTTTCTTCAAAGCGACGGAACTGTCTTGCATCGCGTGCTCTTCTTGAAATTCCTTGGGCAATAGAGAAAAGTGCATTGTCGGCGCTAAAAAGGGTGGCTGCATTGCGTGCAGGGGAGGCGCTCTCCAGTGCAGGTCCCAACTTGCCTGCTAAGGTAGAAGGAAGAAAGGAAGCTGCGGTATCTGGGGCATTTGTATTGAGATATTCGGCAAGTGTGAGATTATTTCCCGAAAGCCCTCTGGTTTCTATGTGGGTGAGCGATGCTACGAGACTATCGAAGGATACGCTGTTAATGGCCCCAGGAGATGCAGCTCCTAATAGAGGGAGTGAAGTCGTGGTAAGGGAGCCACTTTGTATTCCGGTCACAAGGAATGCAACAGGAAGCATGGATTCACCTTGACCTCCTAAAAGCCCCGCGTCCCCATTATCTTGGATTTCAACAGAGTGAATGATTCCTTCAGCCGGAAGACCAGAGACTGCGATTGCTGTATTTGTTGCAATGTCCACCGCATAGGCAATCGGAACGCTGCTAGTCGTATCTCCTCCAAGAAGCCCTTTTGCTCCTGCGGTGTCAATTGCAACACTCCTAATTGTACCGTCTGCCGCAAGGCCTGGAATTTCTACAGCCGTGATTCCCGACATATCCAGGGTATATGCGCGTGCAATCGATGTATCGCTTCCCCCAAGGAGGCCCGTTGTACCGGCACGATTAATGGCAACACCTCGGATCGCTTCTGTAGGAGCCGCCCCCGGAAAAGAGATCGCAGTAGCTGTTGCTGATACTACTTTATAAGCAAGAGGTGTGGGGCCAAAGTCGTCAGCTCCTCCAAGCAGCCCATTTGTGCCACTTGCATCGATTGCAACACTTTCAATTGCACCATCAGGATCAGGAATCAGAGACGTTGCAACATTTGTTGTAAGATCCACTCTGTGAGCAAGAGCAGTTGTGAAATCGAAGCCTCCAAGCAGGCCCGTTGTCCCATCGGTATTGATTGCAACAGTTGAGAATTCCCCAGAAAGTGGCAGAGAAGTGATAGGGGCTGCTGAACTGGATGCAATCGTTACGTTATAGGCAGTGGGAACTCCTGCCCCATCATCTCCCCCAAGAAGGCCCGTTGTTCCAGTTTCGTTGATTGCAACACTTTTGATTTCATCGAAACTTCCAACAGAAGTAATCGTTGTTGCTGTACTTTCTTGGACATTCACAGTGTGAGCGATAGGGGGTGATCCAAAGAAACCCTTTCCTCCAAGAATGCCAGTTGTCCCGTCTGCATCGATTGCAACACTCGCGACTTCTCCTTTTACGGGAAGTCCTGTGATGGGAACAGGATCTGCTTCCGGATCAAATGTATAGGCTAGCGGAACCTCGGTTCCTGTATTTCCGCCTCCGATTAGGCCAAGACCTTGTTGTTCTACGGGTGCTTCCGTCTCAAGATCCTTCCCAAGCCCTTTGTCTCCAGGGCATGAGGTAAAAATTAGACAAAAGCAAGGAGCAAGTGCCCTGTACAAAAGACGGGGGATGTTTTTTGTGCGTTGATTCATAAGACCTTTTTCCAAGATACATGATCAAAACGGAATGTCAATTTTTGTTTAAAAAATTGGGGCGTTTTTGCGCAAAAAACTGTGAAAGAAAGAAGATTTGCCCTTCAGGGGCATCTGCCCCCGAAAAGCAACGGAATCCCTACCGGGACTTGAAAAAGCCTTGTTTTCTCTTAGGATGACCGCTCCCGCTCCTTCGAGGTCTCTTTCCGCCAAATCGATTGCCGCCTGGCTTTCTTGGAGCGTGTGCTTTTTGCTGTGGCTCAAGACCTTCAATTGTATGAACATCAATTGGCTTGCCAACAAGCTTTTGGATTCTGTCCATCATCCCACGGTCTTGTCGCGAAACAAAGGTAATGGCATCACCTTTTGCTCCTGCTCTTCCTGTTCTTCCAATGCGGTGGATATAATCTTCAGGCTTGAAAGGGAGATCGATGTTGATGACAAACTCAAGATCTGGAATATCGATTCCTCTTGCAGCAACATCTGTTGCGACAAGAATACGGACTTGATTGTTGCGTAGGCGCTGGACCGCACGCGAGCGTTGCCTTTGATTCATATCCCCATGAAGGGCTGTTGCTTTCTCGCCGCCTGAATGAAGTTCGTCTGCAAGCTCGTCTGCGTGTTTTTTTGTCGAGGTAAAGACAATCACTTGGCCTGTTGTTTTTTCCTTTAAAAAGTGATCAAGCAGGCGCATTTTGTGCGAGAGATTGTCTGTAAAAAGAATTTTTTGCTCGATATTGCTTTTTGACGGATCATCCGACTCAAGCTTGATTTCTACGGGATCCTTCTGGAGTTTTTTGGAAACCTGAAGAATTTTTCTATCGATCGTCGCAGAAAAAAGAAGCGTTTGACGGTCTTTAGGACACGCTTTTGAAATAAACTCTACGGGCTCTAAAAATCCCATATCCAACATTCGATCTGCTTCATCTAAAACAAGCGTTTTAATTTTTGAAAGATCAACAAGTCCGCGGTCCATGTGATCCATGAGCCTGCCAGGCGTCGCAACTAAAATATCAAAAGGCCTACGAAGCTCTCTTTTTTGCTGTGGATAGGGAACACCCCCGTAAACACAAACGGTTTTAATGTTAGGAAGGCGTTTGCTGTATTTCTTCGCCTCTTTTGTGATTTGCATCGCAAGTTCTCTTGTTGGAACCAAGACAAGTAAGCGAGGGGCTCCTGCTTTTTTTGAGGAGGCGATTTTATGGATGGAGGGAATCAAAAATGCGCCTGTTTTTCCTGTCCCTGTTTGGGCGCAAGCAACTAAATCTGAGCCTTTTAGGACCTCTGGAATTCCGAGTTCTTGGACGGGGGTTGGTTTCTCATAACCAATTTCTTGAAGACACTCCAAAATGGCAGCATCTAAAGCAAAATCACTAAAATTCGACATTTTCTCTCATAATTAAGGTTTTTTCAGAAAAACCTTTTCAAAGAAAATATCTTTTAGGCTTTTCAGATTTAACTATTGTGGAATAAACAGACATTCTTCTCCAGGAGTATTTTAGACTCTTTACTTATTTGGGGAGAATTGCCTAGAATGGATCTAAATTTTAAGAGTAAATAGGATCATGGCTTCAGTAAAGAGAAAACGTCGAGCGAAAATTTCACTGCACAAAAGAAAAAAACGTCGTCGTCGCGATCGGCATAAGAAAAAATAGAGAAATCTGTTTCTGAAAGTATGAGTTATTGCCACAGGAATCCAGGGCGGTTCTTGTGGTATTTTTTTTTAGAAAAGTATGTGGAAATATCCAAAATTTTTTGATGTCTTAGTTATCGGCGCAGGTCATGCGGGCTGTGAAGCTGCGCATATTTCTGCAAAGATGGGGGCTGCAACTCTTTTGCTCACCATGAACCTCGATACGATTGCAAAAATGAGCTGCAATCCATCCATTGGGGGAACGGCCAAAGGCCACATCGTTCGCGAGATTGATGCGCTTGGCGGTCTCATGGGCAAAGTTGCTGATCGAAGAAGCTTGCAGTTTCGCATGCTCAACTCCTCTAGAGGGCCGTCTGTAAGATCTCCAAGAGCCCAAGCAGATAAAGCTGGCTATTCTCTTGAGATGAAATGGCGTCTTGAAAATACGCCAAATCTTGAAATCAAACAGGGGACTACTGAGTCGCTTTTAGTTGAGGATGGACAGGTTGTGGGCGTTTCAACAAAAGAAGGGATTGAGTACCAAGCAAAGACCGTGATCATTTCCTCAGGCACATTTATGAGGGGACTTCTTCACATCGGTGAGACGAACTTTTCAGGGGGGCGCGACGGGGATAAAGCAGCACTTGGACTCTCTCCTTGTTTAGAGAGTCTTGGATTTCGTTTGGGACGGCTTAAGACAGGAACGCCGCCGCGCATTTATGGAAGCAGTGTTGACTTTTCAAAATGTGAAGAGCAGCCAGGCGATGATGATGTGCGCTTTTCCTATGATGAGCCGGAAGAAAGGATGAAGCAAATTTCATGCTACATCACATACACAACTCCTAAAACTCATGAGATTATCCAAAAGAATGTCCATCGCTCGCCAATATATTCAGGGACAATCGACTGCTCTGGCCCTCGCTATTGCCCATCGATTGAAGATAAAATTGTTCGCTTCCCCGATAAAGAGCGGCACCAGGTCTTTTTAGAGCCAGAAGGGTTGATGACGCAAGAGGTTTATGTAAATGGAATCTCCTCTTCTCTTCCGTTTGATGTGCAGTTTGAAATGATCCGAACAATTACGGGTCTTGAAAATGCGCGCATTATGCGCCCTGCATATGCAATTGAATATGATTATGTTTTAAGCGATCAGATTTATCCAACTCTTGAAACCAAACTCGTTTCGGGTCTCTTTTTAGCAGGGCAAATCAATGGAACAACGGGCTATGAAGAAGCTGCTGGACAAGGCCTTATTGCTGGGATGAATGCAGCTGCGAAGTGTCTTGGGAAGCCTCCCTTAACACTCAAAAGAAGTGATGCCTATCTTGGCGTGATGATTGATGATTTAATTCGCTTTGATCTGACAGAACCGTATCGGATGTTTACCTCGCGTGCTGAGCATCGTCTTCTCCTTAGACAAGATAATGCGGATTTAAGACTGCGTGCGATTGCCTATGAATGGGGCACAATTACAAAAGAGCAATACGATCGCATGATGCAAAAAAAAGAGATCATTGAAGCTGAAACGCTTCGATTGTCTAAAATTTACAAAGTAATTGATGGGAAAGGCGCTTCTTTAGCCAAAATTCTTGTACGTCCCGATTGGAGCTTTGAAAAAGCTCTCGAGGCATTTCCAGAGCAGATGATCGATCATGGCTCTGAGATCAATACGCTGATTGAAACAGAGTTCAAGTATGCCGGATATATTGAAAGACAGGCAAAAGAAGTTGCAAAGCTAGAGCACCTGGATCATGTAAAAATTCCCAAAGAACTTGAATATTCAAAACTTATGGGCCTTGGGACAGAGGCCAGACAAAAACTGAATCGATTTACTCCTGAAAACTTGGGGCAGGCATCGCGTATTCCTGGGGTGACGCCATCGGATATTTCAGTCCTTCTTGTTGCAATAAAAAAATGAAAAAACTGCATCTTATTCAGTTAAAGGGAGTTCCAATTTCCGAGCAACTCGAGCTAGAAGAGAAGCTTCTTCGACACGAGACCCAAAACTTCTGCGTCATTAACCAAGAGCCAGATCGCGCAATTGTAATGGGGATTTCGGGAAAAGAAGAGCATCTTCTTGAAATGGATCTTGTAAAGAGAGATGGCATTCCAGTTCTTCGGCGCTTTAGCGGGGGAGGGACGGTGATCCTGGATGAATCGAGTCTGATGATCTCGTTTATTTTCGCGAAAAAAGAGATTCCGGTGACGCCATTTCCAGAGCCCATCCTTCGGTGGAGTGCAGATTTATATAAGGCAGCTTGGCAGATCCCTGGATTTGCCCTCCGCGAAAATGATTATGTGATCCATGACAAAAAATGTGGCGGAAACGCGCAATATATTAAAAAAGATCGCTGGCTTCATCACACCTCATTTTTGTGGGACTATAAAAATGAGAATATGAAGTATCTAAAACTTCCAGAGAAAAGACCAAACTATCGCTTGAGTCGTTCTCACGGAGATTTCTTATGCAAGCTCAAGGACCAACAATTTAAGACATCCTGTGAACTCATCGATCTTTTGAAGGAGGTCCTTGAAACTAGGTTCTTGCTGCAACTTACTGGGATTTCTCATGTTGCCCCCCATGAAAACTGCTAAAAAGCGCGAAAAGATTGGACAAAGCAGTTATTCAGTGTCTCCATTAGGCAGTTTGTAAATCTCTCGGAGTTCATCGGGTGGGTTCATGTTTTGAGAAACATGAAGGCCGTATACAAAATTGATAGCGGTAATTTTTTTTTGAACATCTAATGGGTCTATGCAGTTGGAAAGAACTCCAAAAGGGGAATCTTTATCAAGCAGATGACTTACTTGCAGAGGGGAGGAGCGGTCCTTCCCATTTGAGATCAAAACCCCTTCCCTAATAATCTTAAGGGCGCGCGCTACAGGAATTACATAGGGATTAGCTAGGAGATTTTTATCTTCGCATCGGTTTTTTGGATTAACTACAAAGATAAAAGAGGAAAGGCTCTTAATAAAGACTAAGTCTTCTTTAGAAAAACGGGTGTTGCCTAGCTCAGAGGTCTCGAGGTTTTGCAAAGGGTGAAGTAGAAGAGTGGCAAGGGCTTTTTGGTCTTTTTGTTCGGGTGCAATTTTTGAGATCTTTTCTGAAAGGTAGTTGCACGTGAAAGGGGGAATGTTTTCTGTAGAGAAAGCATTTTTCACGAGCGCTTTTATTTGTTCGGGGCTGAAGAAATCGCGCTCTGCTCGTGCCTCTTCAGACCCGTTGCTTAAAAAATAGATTTTGTTATTTGGGGGAAGAGCGTTGTTGTCTGCCGGAGAGGTTTCCGAGGGGGAGAAGCAACTGTTTGGATCCCGGGTCGAAACAAGGGAGTCGGTTCTCTGGCGAAAGGCAGTGGTAACGGGGAACGGGGAAAAGCTCACAATCCTCCAAAGGAGATAAAAGCCTTGTGTTAAGACAGGGCGCAGGTTTTGTTAAGGATATGATAAGGAGTTTGGGGCATTCTATCAAATCAAATTTTGAAAAATAGATCTGAGCCGTTTTTGTAAGAGGCGGCAGCGACCTCTTCAGTTGAGATGTTTTTAACATCGGCGATCATCTGGGCGGTCTCGATGATATATGCAGGCTCATTTTGTTTTCCTCGCTTGCCTTGAGGCGCAAGAAAGGGGGAATCCGTTTCAATAAGAAGCTGCTCAAGAGGAACCATTTTTGCAACTTCTCGCAAAAGCTCACTTCTTTTGAAAGTCACAATCCCACTAAGTGATAAAAACCATCCTCTTTTTAACACTTCTTCTGCTTCTTGCATTGTGCCTGTAAAGCAGTGCAAAACAGCGGGTTTATTTTTTGGATATTCAGAGTCGACAATGGAAAAGAGATCGCTAAAAGCATCCCGACAATGAAAAATCACCGGAAGATCTAAAGAGGTGGCGAGAGAAAGATAGCGGATAAGGAATTTTTTTTGCAGCAAGACAGGGGAGTGCTCATAGTGATAATCAAGACCTGTTTCTCCAATTGCAACGAGCTTTTTCATCAAAGCCGCTTTTTCAAAAAGGGGAAAGAAAAGCTCTCCCTCTTTCTCCACATCATGAGGCGTTGTGGCTCCTGCATTTTTAATGTGGGGATATTTTTCGTTGAGCAAAATGCCCGCCTCAAGGCTCGCCTTGTCGGTGCAGATATTGAGGATGCGCTCAACCTTTGCCCTTTCTATGATCTCATCGAGCTTCGGCAGCAATTCTTTGGAGGTTAAGTGTGCGTGGGAATCAAAGAGGTGCATAAATTATCGGGGGTTGATATATCTTATGTGTATGCTAGCTGTAGGAAATCCATTTATTAGTGCCTATGTTGAGTCCGACTGGTTTGGAAGACTCATTTTCTTTGGTCTCTTTTTGTTATCCGGAATTTCCTGGGCTGTTCTTATCCACAAAGGATGGGTATTATTCCAGGTTCGAAGATTTTCTCGCGAATTTATTTCTGTATTTTCTGAAAAAGAGCCTTTAGGACTTCAGTTTAAAGTACCGATCGCGCCACATCCTTTGTTTGGTATTTATAAAGCGTTTAAAATAAAGGCGCTTGCCATTGTCGGGCACAGGAGTTTTTCTCCAGAGGACGTGGATTTTCTAGAAGCAGAGATGTATGTTGCTATCGGCGCAGAGATGAGGAAGCTCGAAAAAAACCTCTTTATTTTGCCAACGGTTGTTACGCTTGGTCCCTTTTTAGGCTTGCTTGGAACAGTTTGGGGCATTTTGCTTGCTTTTTCAAGAATGCAAGGAAAGGTTGTAGCTACTGGAAATGAAGGGATGCTTGCAGGGCTATCTTTAGCGCTTGTTACGACAGTTGTGGGTCTTTTAATTGCAATTCCTGCACTTGTTGGAAATAGCTATTACAGGAATGCTCTTCGCGAGCAAAGACGGGAGATGGAGAGTTTTTCTCACCTTCTTTTGTCGTCTACCAAAACGTACTACAAACAAGAGAGCCATGCGCCCGTATCTTGAAGAAGAACCGGAAGAGCCTCCCATCAATTTGACACCTCTTGTTGATGTCGTTTTTGTTGTTCTCATCACATTTATGATCATCGCGCCGATTTTAAATGTCGATCATGTTGAGCTCTCATCGGGAGGAATCATGACAAAATCAGAGGCGCAAAATACACCTCTTTCCATTACTCTTCGCGCTGATAATTCAATCCGTTTTCAGGGCAATCCCATTTCCTTGCAAAATCTCAAAGGAGTGCTTCAGGCGCAAAAATCGCGTTTCCCTGAGGAGTGTCCTCAATTGCTTGCCGATAAAAACAGCCACTTTGGGTCCTACCAAGAAATAAAAAATCTCTTGGAAGAGAGTGGGTTTCAACAGATGGATGTTGTCCTTCAGTGATAAAAAAGATCCTCGTTTATGTCTTCGCTCTTCATTTACTTGGGATCGTTGGCCTTTGTATTGACCACGTTTTTCATAAAGAGTCGCCAAAGAAAAAAATCATCGTGCGTACATTTAAAAAAGAGCTGCCCCCCCCTCCTCCTAAGGTTGTGGCTAAAGCGCCTTTGCCTAAAAAACAAGTACCAGTTAAACAAAAACCCAAACCAAAAAAAGCTCCCGCACCTGTTCCCATCGTAAAAAAACTCGAAAAGCCACAAGTTGTTCCAAAAGAACAGGCGCCTAAAGAACAGGCGGAAAAAGTTCTCGATGAGTATGGAGAAGCGTTGATTGTGTTTTTTCAAAATAGCTTGGATCTTCCCGAATACGGAGAGGTTAAGCTATCTATTGAAATCGATGCTGCAGGACATATAACGCTCGTTGATGTTTTGGAGGGGAAAAGCAAAGAGAATGAGGAGTTTTTAAAAAAGCAATTGCCCGAACTTGTCTGCCCATGTTTTAATGGCGATCAAACTTCGAGGAACACCTTTGCATTTACGATTGTTTTCAAAAATCGCTAGTCTTTTTTTCCCACTTTTTCTTTTTGCAGCAACGCTTGAAGTCTCTCTTCCAACGCAAAGAGCAAAAGCGCCGATTTATATAACCGATATTCATGCGCCTCCATCTGAATTTGATTTTGGGTTTCTTGAAAAGCTAAGGCAGATTCTCGTTTTTGATCTAAATACAAGTGGCTCTTCAAAAGTCATTCCAAAAACCGCATCGTTTGAAAAACTCTTAAACTGGCCAGAGGTTCGAAGTGACTTTGATTTGGCCCATTGGAAAAAAGAGAAAATCCCTTTTGTTGTTGCGATTCAATTGATCGACAAACGATTGCAACTCACTGTGTTCGACGTCGGAAAGGGGTCATCAAAAAGATATCCTGGACTTATCTTAACCGGGAGTTTGGATCAGGATCGAAGAGAAGTGCATCGCCTTGCAAGTCTTGTTCAACACGATTTGTTTGGAACAAGTGGAGTTTCTGCCCTAAAAATCATCTATGCAAAACGCTTTAAATCCGGAAGTGACTGGAAATCAGAGCTTTGGATGTGTGATTCAGATGGGTTAAATGATCGCCAGGTCATCTCTGATGAGGGGTACTGTGTTTCTCCTGCATTTTTCCCGCATGAAAAGGAGTTTTATTATGTTTCATATCGGGAGGGACAATCGAAAATTTATCGCGCCTCGATAGGATCTCACGATTCGGAGATTCTTGTGCAGCTTCGGGGTTCTCAAGTTCTTCCCTCAGTCAATCGAAAGGGGGATCAAGTCGCATTTATTACAGATGCAACGGGGAGCCCTGAGCTCTTTATTCAGAATCTTGGGGGACAGGGAAAAGCAGCTGGTAAGCCAAGGCAAATTTTTTCAGCGCCGAAAGCAACACAAGCCTCGCCCACGTATAGCCCTGATGGGAAGAAAATCGCATTTGTATCGGACAAAGGAGGCTCTCCTCGCATCTACGTTACGGAGGTTTCTTTAGGTGGAGCAGAGCCACGGCTTTTGACGCGGGTCAATCGAGAAAATACATCGCCGTCGTGGTCTCCTGATGGGACAAAGATTGCCTATAGCGCGAAAGTCGAAGGTGTGCGTCAAATTTGGATCTATGATTTTGCAAGCGATGAAGAAAGATCAATCACCACAGGAAATGAAAATAAGGAAAACCCTACTTGGGCGCCTGACAGTCTTCACCTTGTTTACAACACAGAAAGTAACGAGAAGTGCGAGCTCTATCGCATTCACGTTTGCCAAACAGAGCCCATTTTGATTACGAAAGGACCGCATCAAAAGCGATTTGCTTCGTGGGTGTTTTAGAAGTTGTTCAAGAATTCGTCGATCGGGTACATTAGTTCTGGTTGATTCTATAGGTTGTATATGCATTTCATTCGTCTTTGTTTTTTTGCAAGTATCATCGTTTTTTCGGGTTGTGGACGGTCTATGTCTGAGACTTGGGAAGATATGAAAACAGCGAGCAGATACATGGGAAGAGGGGTCGATGCTCTCTGTGGAAAGGACAATTATGAATCGCGGATGCTTGATTCAGATGATGATTTTATAGGCCCTTACGACAATGATTTTGTTCCTCTTAAAAAAGAAGACTTGCATGGGCTTGTTGCTGCAGCTGATACTCCTTTGAGTCAACCGAGAGGGATGCCGGGGCAAAAAGGGATTCCTGCAATTGCAGACTTTTATTCTCCTCCAAGTACGCTAGGGGCTCTTTTTCGCACAGTGCATTTTAATACCGATGAACACACAGTTCGGGATCAGGAAGAGGTTCAGGCGCTGATTCATATCGCCCGATTTTTGAAGAAAAACCCAAGTGTATATTTAGTTGCTGAAGGTCACGCTGATGAAAGAGCTTCGTCGAGTTATAACATGGCGCTTGCCATGAGACGATCGAACTTCATTCGCTCGTTTTTAGTAAAAAATGGAGCGGATCAAGATCGCGTTTATACAGTGTCCTATGGGAAAGAGCGTCCCATTGCAATGGGACATACTTCCGATCAGTGGAAGATCAACCGTCGCTCCGAATTTAAGATCTACCAAAAATGAGACAACTCGTCCTTCTTTTCTGCGCTTTAGTGATTGCAGGATGTTCCCCTCTAAAAACATCTCCTCATGATGAAAAACATCAGTGGGAGCTTACGCTCCATGAAGTCCAAACAAACGTGGATGACTTAAGACACGACACCAACTGTTTTAATACTGAAATCCAGATTCTCGGTGGTCGGATCAAATGTTTTGAAAATGCTCTTGCGGGATTAAAGCAGCAGGAGATCGAAAAGCAACAAACGCGTATCGATCAGATTGCTCAGCAATTATTGAGCCTAGAGAGAAAGTGGGCTTCTTTTGAAAAAAAGCAAGAGACAAGCAAAGAAGGGATTGAGGGATTGTCGTTGCATGCAAAAGAATCAACGATGGCGCTCACGCAGTTTAAAGACCGCATCACAGAACTTGAATCAGAAATTCTCTCTCACAGTCGAAGACTGGAGACGCTGTCAAAGCTAAAAGCAAACATCGATGCCCTTGCAAAAGCTCTGAAGGCCGACGGGAAAGTGTACAAGGTGCGATCTGGAGATTCTCTTGAGAAAATTGCAAAAACTCACAAAATGGATGTTGCAACGTTAAGAGAAATGAATCAGTTGCAACAAGATCTAATCGTGGTCGATCAAGAACTAAAAGTCCCATGAACAAAAAGTCTCCAATCGGTTTTTTTGACTCAGGATTGGGGGGGCTTTCTGTTTTCAGATCTCTATCACAGTTGCTCCCTCAAGAAGATGTTGTTTATCTCGCTGATAATAAAAGAATTCCGTATGGAGAGCGCTCTCCAGAGGAGATCATTCAGTATACTTCCGATGCAATCCATTTTTTAGAAAAGCAGGGTGTGAAGCTAATTATCTTAGCGTGTCATACAGCAAGTGCGCATTGGACGCGGCGAAAAACAAGCGTTCCCGTGATGGGAATGATCGAATCGAGTGTTGCATCTATTGGGGTGGCTCCGAAGATGGGGGGTCTCGCTGTTTTTGGAACGCCAAGCACGATTGCATCGGGTGTGTATGAATATGAACTGCAGTGTAAGTATGGCGATTTGAAGCCCCTGTTTCTTTCTTTTTCCCGACTTGTTCCGATGATTGAGTCTAACTGGCTTCCAAAAGAGGAAATAGAAAACCTGATCCGAAGGGAAGTCCCTTCTATAGAGAACATCGAGCAGGTCTTGCTTGCATGTAGCCATTATCCGCTGATTCAAGAGAGCTTTCAAAGCGTTCTTGGAGGGAAGATTCGTTTGGCTGATCCCGCAATACAACTCTCTCTTAACGTGAGAGATTTTTTAGAAAGAGAAAATCTTATCAATTCCTGTGGAGGTTTTCGGCACCAATTTTTTGTAACAGAGACGCCGGATCTTTTTTCCAAAAAGGTTGAGCATTTTTTGGATACGAAGATAGCTACTGATCTTTGCACGATTTAAATTGAAAATTTTTATTCAGTTTATATATGCTCGAGGAGATACTGAATAACTGCTTTGCCAGGGATTCGCACCAAAAACGCCGAAAAAGCTAATTTGGAGATCGGAATAAACTAGGGTTAGTTGTTGCAGATCGAAAATTATCTTTTTCGGTGAATTTTGGTCGAATAGCTGGCGAATGAGTTGTTCAGAGTCTCCTTAAATCAAGAGGTAGTTTATGTCACAGAAAAAGCGCATTATCATGGTCGAAGACGAGGAAGATATTGCGGCTCTCATCAAACTACAAGCAGAGATTTTTGGGTATAAGTGTCACGTTGAAGTTGATGGGATTAATGGATATCGTGCAGTCGAAAGAGAAAAACCGGATCTTGTGATTCTCGATGTCATGCTTCCTGGCGAAAACGGACTGGATGTATGTCGTAAACTCAAAGCAAATCCAGAGACAAAAAACATTCCCGTAATCATCCTGTCTGCAAAAGGAGAAGAGATCGACATCGTTCTTGGCCTTGAGCTCGGTGCAGACGATTATGTAGCAAAACCTTTTTCTCCAAAGGTGCTTTTTTCTCGTATTAAGGCGGTTCTTCGTAGAGGGAAAGAAGCGGAAAAAGCGCTTCGCACGGTGGTATTTGGGGACTTTACTTTGGATATCGAGCGCTATCTTTTGCGCATGCAAGACAAGAGTTATCCTCTTACCTTATCGGAGTTTGGGATTTTAAAGAGGCTTGTTTCCAATCGGGGAAAGGTTCTCACACGCAATCAGCTCTTAACCGATATTAATAATGATGATGCATTCATTGTAGATCGCAATATTGATGTTCACATTGCATCGCTTCGCAAAAAATTGGGTCCAACATTTGACTGGATTGAAACAGTGCGTGGCGTTGGCTATCGCTTCCGCGAAGAGTCTCCTGTAAATTAAAAAAAAGATTGCAATATTTCTTCCTTCTGTTTTATCAATGGGCATCAGCTTTTAACGGAAAGGTCAAGCGATGTTACGTTTAGATAAATTCTTGAGAGGGCTTCCCCTCTTTTCACTAACTGCTTTATTTAGCTCAGACTGTCCATGTCCTCCGGAGCCTTGCTGTCCGATTCAAGAGCGATTTGAGATGACGCCCGGATACAATGCTCCGGAGCGCATTGCAGTCGATGACTGCTGGGATATCTTTACAACAGCTGAGTTTACATACTGGATCCCGACTCAAGAAAATATGGAATTGGGATTTGTACACACTCGTTTTCTCCAGCCCTTCGATGGGAACTGGGTGAATTCTGATTTTGAATATAAGCCTGGGTTTAAGGTCGGGCTTGGAGTGAATTTAGATCGGGATCATTGGGATTTGCGTGCGGGATATACATGGTTTCGGGGCTCTCATGATACGAGAAAAACACTCGAGCTTGGTGGGTTAAAAGAAATTAATCCAAGATTCATAATTCCGGCTACGGGGGTGCCATCGTTTTATGAAGCAAAACAAACCTGGCGTCTAGAGATGGATATTGCAGATCTTGCGCTTGCAAGGCACTACTCAGTAGGTACATCTCTTTCTTTTCATCCATTTCTGGGATTACGCACTGCGTGGATTCGTCAGCGCCTAAAAAATGCTTATCTTAATGCATCAACAAGTGGGACATCTTACGATAATGTGGCTGTGCGTGAGAAAACGCACTCCTGGGCTTTGGGACCAAGACTTGGGCTTGATTTAGACTGGGCTCTTGGTTGTGGGTTTCGACTTTATGGTGTAGGCGCCGGAGATCTCCTCTTTACCCGCTACACAAGTCTCAAGCTAGATCAGGAAGTAACTCGTGAAAACGGGTCCGTTGATTCCGCAGTTAGCTATGCCTTTCGGCAGAACAATCTCGACTATTTAAGACACCACTTGGATTTAGAGCTGGGATTTGGTTGGAACACCTATTTTGCATGTGACAAATGGCATATTGACTTACGCACAGGATACGTCTTTGAAGCGTTTTTTGATCAAAACATGTTTCGAGCCTATGTCAATGATGTGCTTTTTTCAAAAAGCATTTGCCCCAATGGGAATTTGTTTGTTCACGGTCTGAATGTTCGAGCAAGGCTTGATTTTTAAGTAGAATTTTATGAAACGTTTCTTTCTTGCTTTTTTCCCTGTTTTTTTCTTAAGTGCGCAGAATCCTACTGTTGAAAGCATGGATGCATTTTACAATGCTTTTCTTTCTGAGGGGAGACAAAGCCTTGTAGAAGCACAAACAGCGCCTCCGTTTGTGCCCCCCAGTCCTCCCCTTTCAGGTCCGCAACCACCTCCGCCTCCGCCGACAACACCCCAAGCGATTGTCCAGCAGAAAGGATATTTCCCTGTTGTGATTAGAAAGCCTGCTAACTTAGCTGCAAGCAAGGTTCATCTTTTGTCCTTCTCTCCAAATATTGTCCCTAGACCGCTGCAGCCTGCTGCAGCACCTGCTCTTTACCAATTGCAGCAATCCTTTCCTGGACAAATGGTAGTGGCACCGGTTACAGAGGCTACATTTTCGCCCTCTTTCTCTTATACTTTAGATCAATTCCCTACGTCTAAAACGGGAGATAATGACTTTTTACTTTACTTTCCAAATGGGATACAGTCAGTAAGGATTTATGTTTCTATCGACCAACCCTTATATTGTTTGATTGGAGGAAGCCCTTTATCGCTGATCGCCCCTCAGGTATTTCAGTTCAATGATCCGAACTTTAACACGATTTATGACTTTCTCGAATTGACCCTAACGAATCTACCAAACAACCAACCAGATACTCCTGTTCAACCATTCATGGATACGTCGCAAGTAGATAGTTTGGGACTCCCCTTTGAACTGCAGATTTTTACCTACGATGATCAGAATCCCACATCTAGTATGCAGTTGATTCAAGATAAGACGACTACAACAAATAGCGTTGGATATACTGATGCAAAAGACACTTTGTTTACAACGATCACAGGCGGGCTTACGCCTACTGATTCATGGGGGAATCTAGTGCTTTCTTTTCATTCGAATCCCTATGATACTCCTTTCGGACCTCCCGCATCTCCGTTTTTACGTATTCTTGCTCCCAAACTAAGTTCTAAGATATCTTCTCTTGGGGTGCCTGCTCAGCCACTTGGAAACTATGAAATTCCTACGCTCCCCGCTACGTTTTTGACAGATGCGGGAAACGGAGCGGGCGGGATATCTATTTTGGCGAATTTATTCGGGTATTATGCCTCCCCCCCTAATCTCTACGTTCAACCAGACAAATCTTTTAATGGATCGGGAGAGGTTTATGAGGGAGTTGTTACTGGAGTGTCCCCCGCTGCTGTATTTACGTTTACTTCTACGCCTTCAAACTTTGTGATTACAATGAATGAGAATACCATAACGGTCGATGGAATGTATTCAGGGACCCCTATTGTGATCGGCTCAGGCGGCGCATCAGCGCTCGATCAGCTGCTTGTTTCTGCGTATGTTTCTGGAGCTTTTGTCACAGGGCTGCTGGGAGATGTGAGCCCCGACCCCCTTCCATTTCAGACTTCTGGAGCACCGCTTAATGCGGCGAATTTACAAAACCATATTTTCAATCCAGGCCTTGTTTTGCCTAAGTATTACGCCGAAAATCCCCTTGGAAACCCCGGGCCTCCTGTAAGTGCAAATGATTTGTTTGCAGCTTTGCTCCATGCGGAGGCGATCAAGGCTTCTATTCCACCATACCCAGATCCGCAGAGAGGGAATCGAACGCCCGACGATACGGTGGGTTTGGCTTATGCGTATGATTATGACGACAAGTTAGGGATCAGCTCTACAGTGTCTCCAAACAACGGGACATTATCTACGCTGCCAATCTACTGCAGGTATACTCTTTTTGATGTAGGAGCAGCGCCGACAGGTGTCTTTGATGACGCTACAGTATACACCTTGGTCTTTGAGCCTCTCCCTGCAAATGTTACCTTAGAGGTTCAGCAGGGGAGTTCTGGGACGCCTATACCGATTAGTTCTACAGGGCAAACCGTTCCCAACGTGACGACTACTTCAGCAAATCCTTTCCAAATACGTTACACAGCACAAGATGGCCGGGTTGTTCAGGCAACTCTATTTCCTAAGTTTCAGTTTGCTCAACCGTTGAACTTTTACCGGCAGCTCGAAAGTGGCATCGTTCTCGGGATAAAATTTGCACCAAGTCCTCTCGCGAGTACTGCCCCAACAACATTTAACATAACAATGCCCGGATTTCCTGCTAATTGACATGAACCCTTTAAACGTAGATTTTTTGCATGCATAAGCTTTCTCTTTTTATTTTATGTACATTCTTTGCTTTTTCCTCTTATTCGGAAGAGGAAATCCTGAGCAGCGAAGTCATTGCCTCGAATGCAGATTCGAAAAAGTCGTGTCCTTCAAAAGAATGCGGCTACTGCAACGACCCAATATCTCACCTCCAGCTTGGGGGGAGCTACCGATATGCACATGTCAAGCCAACAGGGCTTGCAACGCTAACGGGGCATCTAGGTGGCTTGAATGCATCCTATGAATATCAAAGAGCGCATCTCATTTATGAGGCACTTACCTTTGCTTGGAGGCAAGGCTCTACTCATGGTTCTGGAAATAAGAGAACGATTTGTGATATTGATACGCAAGGAAGGATTGGATATACCGTTGGCAAGGGAAGAGAGTGTTGGATCCTTTCTCTTTTTTCAGGACTTGGATATCGCCACTTGGGAGAGACGAGTACAATTGATGGCAACTCGATTGGATATGATTACAATGATCTTTATGTCCCTATTGGTTTTTTCTTAAATGGTGCGGTAGGGAAATGCCTCTACATGGGACTCCATTTCCAGTGGAGACCTCAAGTGTATCCAACGGTGGAGATTTCCTCCCTTAAAGGAGCGCGCTTCGATACGAACTACATGTTTGGAAATGTTTTGGCGGAGCTGCCTATTTCTTTTATCCTTTCGAGAAAGCATAATATCTCGTTGATTTTGAAGCCGTTCTTTGAGTTCTGGCAAGATGGCTCCACATTTGCAACGTCGGCGGCGGGGATTCCTTTAGGTGTGTCGAAAGTCACCTATCTCTTTGCGGGAGCGGACCTAAACTTTAGCTGGTCATTCTAAAGAACAAATGGGACACCTTTGTTCATTGTGTCCTCTTGCAGGACAAAACTCTCTTGCGAAGTAGATCATCTGCAGGTGCAGCTTTTTCCAATCTTTTTTAGGAAACAGCTTCTTTAAATCCTCTTCTGTTTTTTTGACTGATTTCCCAGAAGAGAGTCCCCATCTTTTTGCACAGCGATGAATGTGTGTATCCACAGGAAATGCAGGTAAAGAAAAGGCTTGTGTCATCACAACGGATGCCGTTTTATGACCCACTCCCGGAAGCTTTTCAAGCTCCTTTAAAGTATTGGGAACGTCGCCTTTATGATGCTCAATCAAATCCAGAGAAAGCTTCCAAATTGCTTTTGATTTCACATTTCCAAGACCGCAGGGACGAATGATCTCTTCAATTTCCTCAATAGTAAGAAGTGTCATTTTCTTTGGGGTGTCTGCAAGAGTAAAAAGCATGGGCGCAATAACATTTACCCTTTTATCTGTGCACTGCGCTGAAAGCAGCACGGCAATTAAAAGCGTGTAAGAATCCTTATGAAAAAGAGGAATGGCTGGATCGGGAAACAAAGAATCCAGAATGGATGCGATACATTGTGCGCGATTTTTCATTTCTGTAACCCAGGTTACTGTAACCTAGGTTACAGAAGGTAATGGTATGTATGCAACTCTCTAACTGTAAGGCAGTTACTTGCCAAGACAGAATTTGCTGAAAATTGCAGACAGGATGTCTTCAGTCACATTTGTGCCGATAATGGTGCCAAGCTCGCTTAAAGCTGCACGTAAGTCTGAGGTGGTAAACTCGGGAGAAACGCCGTTTTCAAGCCCCGAGATCACAGACTTTATGTGGTTCATCGCATGATCGAGTGCTCTATGATGACGCTCGGCCGAGATAATCACTTCCTCTTTTGAGGGAGCTCCTTTTTTAAAGAGGAAATCTTGCAGTGTTTTTTCAAGCGCATCGATTCCGATTTTTTCTTTGGCTGAGATGTTCGCGGTTGTGTGCCAAGAAAGGAATTGGGGTTCTTTTAGATCAATCTTATTCCAGACAAGGATCGTTTTTTCTTTAGGCGTATTTTTTAAGAGAGCCTTGTCATTCTCTGAAAGAGGCTTACTTGCATCAAGAAGAAGGAGGATAAGATCGGCGTTTTGCATCGCTTTTTTTGCCCTTCGAATGCCTTCTTGTTCAATTACTTCTTCAGTTGATCGAATGCCGGCTGTATCAATTAAGCGAAAATGCAAATTTCCCAAGAGAAGATCTTCTTCAAGGAGATCGCGTGTGGTTCCGGCTTTAGGGGTAACAATCGCTCTTTCTTTTTTAAGAAGAGCGTTCATCAGCGATGATTTTCCCGCATTTGGGGAGCCAAGAAGACAAAGAGAAATCCCGGTATTGAGCATTTTCCCATGGTGGAAGGTGTTTTTAAGGGCCTCCATTTCAGAGTGAATCGTTGCAAGAGAAGAGCAAAGTTCCTCTGTTGTTGCAAATTCAAGCCCTTCTTCTGGAAAGTCAACGGATGCTTCTAAAATTGCCCCAATTTCTGTGAGTTCTTTTTGGAATTTTGCGATCTTTTTTGAAAGTGCGCCATCGAGTTGTTTTTCAGCGCACCCAAGCGCAAGCGAGTTTTTTGCCGAGATGAGTTGTTGAACGGCCTCTGCTTGCGCAAGATCAATTTTCCCATTGAGATAAGCGCTTAAGGAAAACTCTCCTGGCTGGGCAGGTCTTGCTCCCGCAACGTAGACTCTTTGAAGCACTTTTTGCGTAACTAAATTGCCGCCATGGCAAGAAATTTCTATAGAGTCTTCGCCCGTATAGGATTTTGGGCCCCGCAATAGGATGACAAGGACGCTATCGATTGTGTTTTTGTCCGCATCGAGGATGCGCCCATAGTGGATTGTGTGCGTGGGCTCGTTTTGAAGATCTTTACTAAAGATTTTTTGAATAATCGCAAAGGCATCAGGTCCTGAGATGCGGATCATCGAAACAGCGCCAATGCCAGGAGGGGTAATGATTGCAGCAATTGTATCTTGGCTCATGGACAAAGATTTTACCATGGAGATCTATGGAAGAAAAGGCTCAAATTTTCTTTAGAGCGAGCGTGATCAAGCTACTTAAATCGGTTGCTTCTTTTCCCACGGATTGGACTGCTTGTTGCGCTTGTAAGGGGTTGTAGCCGAGGTTCATAAGCGCTGCAACTGCGTCGCTAACAAGGGGGTCTCCAGAGGGCACGGGAAGGGGCATCCCTTTTTTATAGAGCTTTTTGATTTTGTCGCGCATTTCTAAAACAAGTCTTTCTGCTGTTTTTTTGCCGATCCCGGGGAGTGTGCTCAATATGCGCGTGTCTTGATTTGCAATGGCACTTTGGAGTGTGCTGATATCCATGTGGCCGATGATTCCAAGTGCTGTTTTTGGCCCGATACCAGAGACGGAGATCAGCACCTCGAAAAAGTCTCGCTCTTGTTTTTCTAAAAATGCGTAAAGTGTATTCGAATCTTCGCGCACTACTTGCAAAAGATGGAGGTGAACCGTGTCCTCTAGATTGGGAAGGCGCGAGGATGTGCTTAAAGAAACCATCAGACGATAGCCGATGCCATTTGTTTCAACAACGGTTCTTGTGGGGTCTTTCTCTTTTAAAATGCCTTTGATTGAATCAAACATGGGGTAACTTCCTTTGGTGAGAGCAGCAAATAGCGAGTGCAAGTGCATCGGCTGCATCTTCTGGTTCAGGTAGTGTTGGCAGTCGAAGTAGCGACTGGATCATTTTTTGGACTTGTCCCTTACTCGCGCTTCCCTTCCCCACAACTGCCTGCTTTGCTTTTTTTGGTGCAAATTCATAGATCGGGATTTTTTGTCTCGCTGCAGCGAGCAGCACCATTCCTTTTGCCATGCCAAGTTTAATCGCGCTTTGCGGATTTTTCAAGACGAATTGCGATTCTACAGCAATTGCAGTGGGCATATGCTTAGCGATGAGGATTTCTAAGTTCTCAAAAATGATTTGATAGCGATCCTGTAAGGGAAGTTTGGCGGGGGGACGGATGCAGCCAAAGTCGATAGGTGTGATGTGGGCAGAGACTTCAATAACCCCATAGCCGGTGATTCGCGTCCCCGGATCGACACCAAGAATGATTTCTTTTTTGTTCATAATCCATTATCCTGTAGGTAGAGGAAGACCAATGTCAATTGAAAACATTATTGTGCGCATGCCGAACTGGGTAGGCGATCTTGTGATGGCAACCCCCATCCTCGCCGATCTGCGTGAAAAATTCCCAGATGCGTCCATTACTGCGATGTGTCGGATGCCTATTTGTGATTTGTTGAAGGAAGACGCATCCATTGATGAACTTTTTTGCTTTCACAAGAAGAAAAACACGTTTTTAAGAAGAGAAGACAGACGGGATATCATTTCCAAGCTTCAAGCGGGGAAGTTTGATCTTGGAATTTTGCTCACGAACTCATTTTCTTCTGCGTGGTGGTTTTGGCAGGGGAAAGTGAAAAGGCGTCTTGGATATGAGGGACATTTTCGGAAGTTTTTGCTTACAGATCCTGTAAAGCCTCATGGAAAGATGCATCAGGTGGATAAATATAAAGAGCTATTAAAACCGCTTGGGATTTTGCCTTCAAAAACGAGCCCAAGGCTTTTTGTTCGAGATGAAGAAGTTAAAGAGTCTAAAGAGCTTTTGTATCAACGGGGATACAAAGATGGGAAAAAGCTTGTTGGGATTAGCCCATTTGCGGCGTATGGCCCCGCAAAAGCGTGGCCGCTGAATCGCTATCGCAAGCTCGCTGAAGAGCTTGCAAAAGACGATGTTTTTGTCGTTTTTTTTGGGGACGCAATTGAAAAAGACTTGTGCCAGGGTTTATCTGAAAATGTGATTAATTTAGCGGGGGTCACTTCGCTAAGAGAGCTTGCGTGTCTGATTCAAGACTGCGATGTCTTTGTGACAAACGATAGCGGACCCATGCATATTGCATCTGCTTTAAAAACGCCAGTTGTTGCCCTTTTTGGATCGACAGATGATACAGTTACGGGACCGTGCACTGGGGATGTGATCAATAAGCGCCCGAGTTGCTCTCCGTGTTTAAGAAGAGAGTGCCCGATTGATTTTCGATGCATGATGCAGATCTCAGTTGATGAGGTAGCTACACTTGTGCGTAAGAAACTGGGAATCAATGTTTAGGACACTGAGGCGCAAGTTTTTTTCCAATCCTTTTGATTTAATGCTAAAAAAGTGCGCAAAAAGGGGCGGTAAAAAAATTCTTCTTGGTTGGAACCGGGGTCTTGGTGACATAGCTCTTGGTCTTTTTCCAATGATTGAGAAAATAAGAGAGCTTGTTCCGAATGCCGAAATTTCTTTTCTTACACGCGCGAATTTAAAAGATGGATTTTCTCTTCTTCGGGGGATTGATGTTCTTATCGACCCTGATCTTCAAAGAGGAGGGAAAGAGAGTGTTTTCGATGCGCTTCAAAAACTAAAAATCGATCCAACGTCGTTTGATCTCATTATCCCAAAGCCCAGTCCTACCGATTGGATGGCAGAGTCGAGAGGAAAGGTTACGCCGAGACTTGAATGGAAAGACGATGATCTTTGGAAAAAGTTTGATTTATCCGATGGCTTTACGTACATCGGCGTTCAGGCAGTTGTTGAAACAACCTATGGCTCTTGGCGCAACTGGCCGAAAAAACATTGGGACATGCTTTTTTCGCGCTTCGAGCAGTTGCCAAATGTAAAAGTACTTCTTTTGGGCGGTGATGAGAAAACGCCTTTTAAGCATAAAAACCTGATTGATCTTCGAGGGAAAACAAGTCTTTTTGAACTTTTATCCATTGTACGACACAAGTGTTCTCAAGTCATTCTTCCGGACTCTGGCATCTTGTCGATGGTGTACTATTTAAATGCACAGTTTCCGATTCACGTGGTGAGCCTTTGGGGGGATTCCAATCATGGGATTTTAAAGCAGGCAGTTGATTCTCCAAATAAGCAACTTCGTCATACGCCGCTTGTTGGGGAGTTAAAAGATCTATCGACTGTGAGTGTAAATCAAATGATGAATACGCTTTTCCCTGTAACTCCACTAAAGACATGCGCACAGGCAGCAGATGTCTCAAACGGATCTTTAGAGAAGGTGGGATGCATTCTGCTTGCTGGTGGACAGGGCTCTCGGCTAGGGATCCAAGGACCCAAAGGAACTTTTTCTGTCCTTGGAAAGAGTCTGTTTGAGTGGATTTGTGAAAAAGCGCCAAAAGAAAATTTCCCCATTGCAGTGATGACATCTCCCTTAAACCACGCGGAGACCGTTTCGTTTTTCGAAAAAAACAGCTCTTTTGGGAGGGAAGTGTATTTTTTTCAGCAAGAGATGGAGGCCTTTCTTGATGAGAAAAAAAAACCGACCACCGTTTTAGCTCCAAGTGGAAATGGATCGGTGTTTCGAAGTTTTGTAAGGTCTGGTCTTTTTTCTTTGTTCCAAGAAAAAGGGGTCGATCTGATCTCCGTTGTTCCTGTTGAAAATCCACTTGCTGATCCAGCAGACCAAAAATTGATTGGTTATGCGCGTGAAAAGAGAGCCGACGTAACAATCAAGTGCATTGAGAAACAAGAATCAATGGGAGTTCTTGTAGAAAGGGAAGGGAAGATCGAAATCGAAGAGTACATAAACCTGGACCCATCGCTTGACTATTTTTTAGCAAATACGGGGATGCTGGCGATTTCGATGCCGTTTATTGAAAAAGCGGCACAAGCAGAGCTGCCTTTTCATCTTGTGAAAAAGCAGATGCCTGGAACAAAAAAATGGGGATGGAAAAAGGAGCAATTTATTTTCGATGTTCTGCCCTTTGGGAAAGTGGCCGCGCTTTGTTATCAAAAAGACTCTTGCTACGCTCCTATAAAAAATAAGGAGAGCGTCTTTCTTAAGACTGGCTTGTAGTGCTGCTTGAGGGAGTCCCTGGTATTTGCACGTGTTCAGGGAGTAGTGTTTCAGCTGTTGGAGCAGAGCTACAAGACGAGAGAGTCTCCCAGTCTTTCAGAGAACTGGTGTCATTATTTCCCGTGGTGTTGAGATTTTTTTCTTGGAGGGACAAGCGGCAAAAAAGCGTTCCACTTGTTGTATTAGAAGGAGGTTGTGGCTTTTGAGGGGTCTGGTTTTCTGATACAATGTCGAAGCTACGAGTGCTCGGAGTTGAGAAAGTTCCTCGGGATAGCGGAGAACCTCTATAATTATCTTCAGTTCTTTCCGGAGAAGGACTGCTCAAGCGATGTACAAGCTTAAATGTTGCAAATGCCACAACAGCTGCTGTGTACACAAGACCTACTGAGTCAAGAGAGTTGCTGTTTTGATTGGGAGGCGCACTCGTGATAGAACGAGAGCCAAGCCATGGAATAGAGAAGGAAATACAAGTTGAGCTCATTGTTTATTTCTCCTCAACTATTATCGTTTTCGGGTGGAGATAACATCAAAGCCTTCAAGGCTACTAAACCACTCATTTATTTTGTTGATGAGGCCGTTGCTAGGAATAGGAATCGACTGCTGTTGACGCGGTGCGAAATAGATGGCTGCCACAGCGGCAACGAGGGCGGCTCCCCCAATGGCGGCTTTCGTGCCAATAAAGGATTCCTCTGTTGTAGGTTCCCCACTAAGATAAAAGTTCCGGCCAAAGAAACTAAACTTGACAGGGTCTAAAGACATCGTCCACTCCACAACCTACTAAAAACATTCACTTCTTATAAAAGGAGCCCTGCATCCAGGGCTCCAGGAATTTTTGGATTGTTCCAAATCACTTTCTTAAAGGATCTGCTGCTGCAAACGTCATACGCTTTCTGCAGAAAGCCCTTTATTGTTTTATACGAATTTGAAGTAACCTGCAGTTCCAAGCGTTAAAACGTTAACAGCAGAGCCAATCCAACCGCGTTGAGCGGGTTTGTTGCCTTCTGCGCCTTTAGCTAGAACCCCTCTGTTCTGAAGTGGTGTAACTACATAATCTGTAAGAGGCTTTGCTACAAATCTTTCATGTTGCGCCGGGGCAAGTTTCTTGACTAAGGTGTTTGTTAATTGTGCAACGAATACAGTCGTGGTTGCTCCTTCAAGCACTCGTGTCGCAGTCGGATGATTGTTTAACCCATTTCCAAATGCAAGCACAGCAGCCGCAGCATATGTTGTTGGTGGTGTTTTGTTTTGTGTTGTTACTGTACTGTCAAA
Source organism: uncultured bacterium (assembly GCA_965370365.1). Lineage (GTDB taxonomy): Bacteria > Chlamydiota > Chlamydiia > Chlamydiales > SM23-39 > DAIDHZ01. Next base: position 26,465 of record CBDUSP010000008.1, read on the forward strand.
ATAGCCCATAATTTTTCTCCTGTCTTTGTTGATTCACAAATTTTTCTTCGGCCCCCTCACAAAACCTCGAATCGTTAAGATTTCGCTTGTGAACCATTTCCTTTCCCTAACAAGATATGTAAACAATATCTTTAAAATCAATACATATTTTTTTAACATATCGATTTCTCGAGGGAGGAAAGAATCTATCCTGGTAAAAATTTCCAGTCGGTTTTTTGGAATTTTTAGCCGATTTTCATCTCTCTTGAGGGGGTAATATCAACGCATATATAACCCCCTTCAAGAGAGGTGAAAATCGGCAAAAATTCTCAGAAAAACGGCGGAATATTTTGATTAGGATAGGTTCAAATACTCCGAAAACGGAAAGTGTGGTACACATAAGCTATGAAAATTGCATATTTAGGCGCCGGAACTTGGGGTTTTGCCCTTGCCTCTATTTTAGAGGAAAATGGTCACGAAGTTGTCTGCTGGACACGCGAAAAATCCTTCGCGGCTCTTTTAGAAAAGACTAGAGCTCATCCAAAATTGCCAGATTTTAAAATTGGAAAGGGGGTCGTTTTTACAAGTGATCTTGACAAGGCATTGCGAGGCGCGGACGTCATTGTTGAAAGTGTAACCTCTGCTGGGATTCGTCCCGTATTTGAAAAGGTGGGGATTGTTAAGATTCCGATCATTTTAACATCGAAGGGCATTGAGAGGGGAACGGGGTTGTTATTGCCTGAGGTTGTTTCCGAGATTTTAGGTGTTGAAAAAAGCCCCTTAGTTGGCGTATTAAGCGGCCCCTCTCATGCAGAAGAGGTCATTAAAAAAAGTCCGACGGCAGTTGTTAGCTCTTCGTATGATCCAAAGGTGGCTCAGCTTATTTGCGATCTTTTTACAACGTCCACTTTCAGAATTTATCCAAATAGTGACTTAAATGGCGTCTGTTTTGGTGGCGCGATGAAAAACATCATTGCCGTTGCGTGTGGCATTTCTGATGGACTCGGCGGCGGCGTCAATGCAAAGGCAGCTCTTATGACTCGCGGTTTGCATGAAATGCGCAAGCTGTGTCCTGTCAAAGATGCAAATGCAGAGACGCTCAATGGTCTTTCTGGAATGGGAGATCTTTGTGTCACTTGTATGTCGACTTTAAGTCGTAACTATCGCTTTGGAAAACTCATTGCTGATGGTTTTTCTCCAGCCGGCGCTCGTGAAAAGATTGGGATGGCTGTTGAAGGTGTTTATACATGCGTCTCTGCGTGTGAACTCGGGAAAAAACATAAGGTGGCTATTCCTGTGACAGAAGCTACGCATGCAATCATTTTTGGCGGCTTAGACCCGAGAGTTGCCGTCCACGCCCTTTTAAATCGCGTCGTAAAACAAGAGCACTTATGAATCATCCCATTGTTACAGCTTTAGAAATGCGCCGCCTTGAGGAGCTGGCAGTCAGTGAAGGCTGCTCGGAAGAAGCCTTTATGAAAGAGGCCGGCAAAAAGATCGCTTTACATGCAGCGGATCTTATCGAAAAAAAGCAGCTTAAGGGAAAAGTAGTCCTCCTTCTTGGAAAAGGAAACAAAGGAGGGGATGCTCTCGTTGCAGGTATTGATCTTTTGCAAAAGGGGTTTTCTGTTCGCGCCGTTACAATCATTCCCTCAAAAGAATGTTCTCCTTTACAGCAAAAATTTCGAGAAGCCTTTGTCAATGAAGGGGGCGTTTTGCAAGAGATTGACACAGGCCTGTTTAAAGATGCTGCCATTTTAATTGACGGGCTTTTAGGAACAGGTTTTCAAGGTGAGGTTGTTGGAGAGCTTGCGGTCCTTATTCGCCTTGCAAACCAATCCGAAAAACCAATCCTTTCAATCGACGTTCCGTCCGGTCTTGATGGAACAACAGGCGAGGTTAAGGGAGATGCGATTCTTGCCACGAAGACAGTGTGTCTTGGCCTTTTCAAAGTAGGGCTTTTCTCAAAAGATGGGTGGAATCAGGTAGGCGAAGTTTGTCTTGAAGATTTTGGTCTCCCCGAAAAGTATGTAGAAATGGCAGAGACAATTGGTTTTTTCTCTGCAAAAGAAAGCCTTAGGATGCCGCGGGTTAAACGAAACAGACATAAGTATGAAGCGGGTTATGTCGTTGGGTTTTCTGGATCGAAGCTTTTTCGAGGCGCGCCAAAGTTAGCGGGCCTATCGTCGCTTCGCTCAGGATCGGGAATTGTTCGGGTGTTTCACTTAGATGAGATTGGCTCTATTCCCTTTTCTTTGATTTGTCAGCCATGGGAGCCTGAGTCGTGGGCTCACGAGATAAAAAGAGCTGACGCGATTTTCATTGGCCCTGGCATTGGAGATGCAAAGCAAGCCTTTTTAAAGAAGGAACTCAAGCAAATCCAAGTGCCTCTTGTCTGTGATGCAGATGCCGTACAAAAAGATTTCGAGTACCCTCCTTTTACCATTTTAACGCCGCATCGAGGTGAAGTCCTTCGCTTGCTTAGTCTTTCAAAGGAAACTGCCGAAAAAGATCTTTTTTTAGCGTGCCAAAAATGGGTTGATGAAATGGGGTGCATCCTTGTTGTCAAAGGAGCTCCCACTTGGGTGTTTTCAAAAGAAAAACCTCCGGTTGTTTGCGCAGGAGGTGATCCCGGAATGGCAACAGCTGGCTCTGGAGATGTTTTAACAGGAATTATTGCATCAATGCTTGCGCAGAAAATGGAGCCGATGGAGGCGGCAATTCTTGGTGTTCAACTTCACTTATTAGCTGGAGAAATAGCCGCTCTAACAAAAGGATCCTACGCAATGATTGCTGAGGATCTCATTGAGCATTTGCCCCAAGCAACCCTGATGTGTGGTACGACTTAAACCACTCGGTAAAGCGAAGGAGCCCTTCTTCTAAAGAAACCGCCGGCCTAAAGTTTAGTAAATTGCTGCTTTTTTCAATGTCTGCGTAGGTCTCAATCACTTCCCCTGGTTGCATGGGGAGCATTTCTTTAATCGCCTTTTTCTGCAGCGTTTTTTCCAAAAGTTCGACGAGATAAAGGAGATTAATCGGGCGATGATTGCCGAGATTAAACACCTCACAAGGGGCGCCTAAATCAATGGCTGCTTTTGTCCCTTCAACAATGTCGTCGATATAGGTAAAATCTCTGCGCATCAATCCATGGTTAAACACCTGGATAGGCTCTCCCTCACAAATTTGGCGCGTAAAGCGATAGTACGCCATATCCGGACGTCCCCAAGGACCATAGACTGTAAAGTAGCGAAGCGCAGTCACATGGAGCCCATAAAGATGGTGGTAAGAGTGGGCAAGAACTTCGTTCGACTTTTTTGTGGCGCCGTAGAGATTTGTTGGCTGATCTGTTTTATCATCCTCTTTGAAAGGCACTTTTTGATTCAGTCCGTAAACACTCGATGAAGAGGCGTAGGTGAGCTTTAAGTCGGGAAAATGACGACAGGCCTCTAGAACTGAGACAAACCCCTGAAGATTTGACGAGACATAGTCGTCTGGCTCGTAAAGAGAGTGACGCACTCCCGCTTGCGCAGCCAAATGAACGACATGTGTAATTCCATAGCGAAGAAGGAGGAGTTTTAAAAAATTCTTCTCGCAGATATCTGTTTGGAGAACTTCGACTCCAATTTTTTTGAGCTCATTTGCTCGATCTTTTTTGAGCTGCGGGTCATAGTAAGCGTTAAAATTATCGACCCCAATGACAAAGTCGCCCCGGTTTTTAAGGTGCGTTGCCAGGTGATATCCAATGAATCCTGCGGCGCCTGTGATTAAAATTCGTTTCATTTGATAAAAAACTTTTGATATACTGATCTCTCTATATTAAGGGGAAGAATTCTTATTTTGCATGGGTTTTTTCACTATGATGCGATTTTTTTGTCTGGCCCTTCTTGTTTCTTGTACAAAAACATACGTTGGAAACGATGTCTGTGGAGCCGATGAGTTTGTTCTCGATTCCTACAAAATTCGGGAAGGAAAGTTTGCCATTTTAGAAATGGGAGGCGCCTTTGTCGATGAACTCGATGTTTGTGAGGATGTGCTTCCAGGCGAAGTGACGCTTGCAGGAAGTGTTGCAACAAGCATTTTGGTCGATGGGAAAGTGCGCCTTTATGAGATTCTTGCAAGCCTTTCAGAGAAGGTAAATCTCTTTAAAAGCTACATGTTGCGGGAAAACAAGATGGTTCCCGTGGATTTTGGGAAGCTGTTGGAGGATGGGGACATGTCTCAAAACATCGTCATGCAAGGCGGGGATACGATTTATCTTGCAGATGAATCCTCTGCAAGTCTCATTGTTGTCGGAGAGGGAGGGTTTCAAAAAGAAATTTTTTTATCTAAGGGGTCAATGCCGATGCGAAAGGCTCTGGGACTTGCGGGTGATTTGCCCTACTTAAATGACAATCCTGTGATCCAGGTAGTGCGGGCATCGATGCGAAAGCCCAAAGTTTATACGCTCAACTGGGAGCATATAAACCTCCTTCCAGATGAGAGCCTCCTTGTCATGGAGGGGGATGTTGTTTATGTCGCCTCGACATTAGATTCAAAATGGCACCGCTTTGTATCTGGTTTTTTACCAAGGTCTCGCGATTGACACATTATTTAGCAGTTTTCAGCATAACTCAGTGTTTAATCGTAGCCAGTCGTTAAGTATATCTAAAACCTGATCAATATGTGACGGTAAATTTTCAAAAGTCGGTTTGCGTAAATTTCTTAGATAGTTACTCCAGAATTTTTGCATTTGCCCCATTTCCTCTTTCACGTAAATAATGGGCAAAGTCAAAGAGGTTTTTCGATGATTAAATACGGAGAGAATTACTTCTTCCAAACGATGAAATGGCAGCTCATTGGAAGAAGACATCAAAGAATAAAGATCGTGAAAATCTTTCATACGGCTATTGAAGGCTCCTCGATGGATGATAGTCTCTAGTTTTTCGGCGAAAATGAATTCTTTGGGGTAGCAAGATAACTTCACAATGCTTTCAAAAAGAACTCCTTTGGAAGAGGATGTCAGTGGGACAGAATATTCAACAGGATTAACAACATCTCCGAAACCAATCTCAATTGAAATCTTAAATCTAATTTTCCCAAAACAAGCGAGCATTCTCACAGCAACCCCTGGATATCCCATGTGTGGGTGCGTTAACTCATTTACCTGAATGTCTTGGAATACGAATCCGTCAGACAGAGTGTCTTTCGCAATTTCTTCAAAAATAGTTTTTAAGTGTATAGTCTCGTTATTCATATTTTGTGCCAAAAAATCTAAGTCACTTGTTTCTCTCCCAATTTCGATATATTTTGATAGCAAAATGCCACCCTTCAAAATAAAGTTCTTGCGATATTTGGACTTTGCTAAGCGTACCAAAAAACGCTCGAGAACGAGATTTTGCCAAAGATCGGCTGGATCGCGGTTTTTTTCTTTTGCAATGGCACGGAGCCTTGCTTTAAATGATTTTTCTAGGTCAGAGGTCATGTTGTATAAGATAAAATGTATGGAGTGATATTTATATGCAATGCGTTTGCATATTTGCCTAACTTTTTAGGATCGGCTTTATGTTCGGAGCTCTGGAAGTATCTCTGTATTGCTTTTATCGCAATTTCTTTACTCAAATAGCGGAACGCATCAATAACGCAACGCTCTCTGTTGAAAATATGAACACTGTATTCTCCAAGGGTAATTTTATTCCTTCCTAATGTGATATTGCGCATTCTGACAATTTTGGTATTGGGCCGTTTTGGAGGGTATGACTTATGCGGCACGGCGATCCAAACTTCACGCATAATTTGGTCTGTCAGGTCGTAATAACAAAGAGCGGAAATCAAACAGATAACCCCATCTGGAATACTAGATGCGACTAAAGCCAGGTTTTCCCATTGAAATTCAACTTTTGGTTCATATTGAGAAAAACGATAGGCTCCTGGATACACTCTTTCGAGAATGCCTTTTTTCTCTAGATACACTAATGCATGCCTTGGAACCCCCTGTTTTTCTGCGTCTTTTACTTTGAAAAGAGGGCTTTTGGAGAATCGTCTTAGAGGTTTAAGATACTTTGATTGCTTCATGTCTTAACTCTACAAAATCTACCCAATAAAGTAAACTGGGTTGGTTTTAGAGAAATAAAAACTGAAAGGGCCTTCAAATATTAGACTTGTCATAGAAAGGCCTTCGAATTAACATCTGCCTGGATCATATGAAAGAAAAACGGAAAAAACGGATCGTAGTTGCGGGGGGTGCCGGGTTTTTAGGCTCTCATCTCTGCGAGAGCCTCTTGAAAGAGGGCAATGAGGTTCTTTGCGTTGATAATTTTTATACAGGGACGCGAGAAAATATTATCCACCTGATGGATGATCCTTATTTTGAGGTGCTCCGTCACGATATTTGCTTTCCCCTCTATGTAGAAGTCGATGGGATTTACAACTTTGCATGTCCAGCGTCTCCGCGCCACTACCAGGCAGACCCGATCCAGACAATCAAAACAAGCGTTTTCGGCGCGCATCACCTGTTAGGTCTCGCAAAGAGACTGCGCTGCAAAATTTTTCAAGCCTCCACAAGCGAAGTGTATGGAGATCCCCACTTTCACCCTCAAAAAGAAGAATACTGGGGCAACGTAAACCCAATTGGATTCAGATCTTGCTATGATGAAGGGAAGAGGTGCGCCGAAACTCTCTTTTTCGATTACAAAAGAACCAACCTCGTCCCGATTAAGGTCGCTCGGATTTTTAATACCTATGGCCCGCGGATGCATCCAAATGATGGCCGCGTTGTTTCGAATTTTATTGTCCAAGCTCTTAAGAATCAACCAATTACGATTTATGGAGATGGGACACAGACACGTTCTTTTTGTTTTGTCGATGATTTGATCGAGGTCGTTATTCGGTTTATGAACGCGCCAGAGTCGATTGCAGGGCCGATTAACATTGGGAATCCTGCGGAGTATCGTGTTCTTGATTTAGCTCAAGAAATTTTAAGACTCACAGGGTCTTCTTCCCCGATCATCCACAAAGCGCTTCCATCAGACGATCCAAAGCAAAGACGCCCAGATATTTCCCTTGCCCGTAGGCTGCTTGACTGGCAGCCGAAGACGCCTCTTGAGGAAGGTCTTCAAGCGACAATCGATTATTTCGATAGCGTTCTTAAGCTTCCTAATATGAAAGATCATATCACTGTTTAAAGTGGCTTTGATAGATTTCTTTCTGGGCTTCCTGGATCATTTCGCCAAGGATTTTCCTGTCTCCATCAGATACCTTTGTTTGATCCTTAATGATAATAAGAGCGCTTACTCTAAATTCGGGAAGAGGGATCTTCTTTGCAAGGGAGAGGGCTTGATAGAAATCAGAAATGACCTCAGGGCGCTTTAGAACCTCTAAAAGAAATACGCTTTTAAATTGGGCGTCGTAGTCGTTTACAACAGTAAACACTCGGGAAGCCATTTCATCGCTGTCTTTTTTATAGAGGTGGTCCGCGGTTGCTTTTTCAATGTTGGCAAGGAGTTCTGGGAATTGCTTTGCAATGGCGGACAGAAGCAGATTTCGAGATTCGGGATCGTTTACACGATTTACAGATTGGATGGTTGTTTCAATGTCGGCAAGTAAAGCGTATTTTTTTGGAATCTGTTCAAGAAGGGTGTCTTGAATGGCTTGATCATTGATGGTCTTCACAATCTGGAGAGTCTGGTCCAACTCAAGACCTATAAACTCTCTAGTTGTTTCGAGACAGGAGCCTTGACTCTCTGGATTCTTGATGTGCTTTATAACGTGGACGATTACATCACGGGGAATATTACAGCTTCCGTATGAGAGCTTCTCAACGGTATCGATAAAGACCCTGTCTTGAAAGTCGTTATCTTTAGGTTTCAAAGCCAGGACCACCTTGTTGACATCCTCCAGTGTGTTCGATTGGCCCATAATCGTTGCGAAGACCGTTGCTTGAAGGGATTTATTGATAATGGTGTTTGCAATCTCGATTTTTCTATGGAGAGAGATGTCAGATCGTTTTACAACTCCAGCAAGCACGGCCTGTTGATGCTCTTCTGTCGAGAATCCATTGGCCTTTTTGATCAAGGGATTAACGGGAAGATCTTTTCTCTGCGAGATTCCTTCAAAAGCTCTGTAAGCAGAGCTTCCATCATCTCTTGATTGGTGGCTAAGCCCCCTTGCAATTTTGAAGGCGGAGTCGATAGGTATGGCAGGATGTCTGAGGATGTTTATTATAGGTCCTTCTCCTCCCGAACTGTGAAGCTGCTCAATCTCTCTATTAGTCCAATCGGTCCAAGTGTCAAGAGAGTCTCCCATCCTTCTTAAGGAGCCGGAAGTCCAAAGAAACAACTGAGATTGATTTTCGAAATCTAGATAGACTCCTATTACTTTTAATGCATTAAATGGAATTATTTTGTTGCCGAACGTAATGGGCTTATGGTAGGTGTTTCCGGTTGGCGCTTTTGGTACAGGCATTCTTGACTCCATCTCAGGTTAATGGGCCCAGAACGCTATAAGATAGGAGTGTTTTTTTCAAGGAGTTTTGGACAAGTGCAAGCTGTGTTTTTCTTTAATTTCACGCCACTTGTGAATCATTTGGCTGGCAATCGGAGCGCCTTCTTTCCCCCCACTTCCAAAGCGTAGGAAAACGACGACGACAAGTTCCGGAGACTCAAAGCGGGTAGTTGATGTCTTCTCATCAAAAGCAATCGACCCAAACCAGATGTGTTTATACATTTGGGGAAGACTCGATGGATATCTCCCTGGATTAAAGAGGACTTCAGCTGTTCCCGTTTTTCCAACCATCTGATGTGTGAGCGCAAGGTGGCTTTGCATGATTTCTGGATGTTCAACTAAGTAGTTGATTGCAGAGATTCTTGCCCCTCCGTGAGGACTCCACATACACTGATCCATCCCTTCTAAAATTGGGGCTCGTACAGAAGAGGGCATTTCGATTGTTTTCCGAACTTGAGGGACGGAATTTTTCTTTATGATCTGGGGTTTTAGAAGCTTCCCGCCATTTGCAAGAGTCGAAAGCATCAAGGCTGATTGGAGTGGGGTGCATAAAAGTGTATGCTGTCCGATTGCATAGGAATAAAGGCCTGTCTGATTGGTTTTTAAATCTGTGGGAAGGGAGCCACTTCCCTCATAAGGAAGATCGATTCCCGTCTTTACCCCAAACCCAAGATTTGTTGCCGCCGTATTTAAATCTTCCGGGCTTTTTAAGAAATCTCCAGCCAAAAGTGAAAAGTAGGGGTTACTTGAGTATTCAAAAGCTCCCACAATATCGATCTTTCCTACGTGTTTTCTGGCTGTTTTAGGAAGGCGTCCCCCTTTGTACATCCTGGGAAAGGGCGTTCGATTCGGACTGTAGGCAACGATCATGTTTTTCCCGGGAGGGGCATTTGGATCTGTTGCTTGTTCATCAATAATTGAGAAGGAAGTGTGTCCTTGTCTTAACCCTTCATACCCAGTAACGAGCTTAAAAACAGACCCTTGAGGAGCGGGCGCTTGAAACCCATAGGATCTCATGTAGCCAAAACTTCCTTCTGGATAAAACTTCGATGCGAGCTCTTTCTCTGTCTTGATTTTTGGGTGATTGGTGTAGAGAGGAAGGTCCAGAGTATCAAAAAAGCGGAAGGTGAGGAGCAGCTCTTGCGCTAATTCCTCGGGAAGAGATGAGAGAGTGTTTTGAAGCTCTTGAATGTCTACATCATCGCTTACACTTGTCTCGAGTTCTTTAAAAAGAACCGTAGGCCCTTGCTCCTTCCAAAAAGCCTCAAAAAGCTCTTTTTCTTGTTTGTCCAAATAATCGATGTAGGGACGCGCGTAGGTTTTCTTCTTTTTTTCAAGCGCTCTTATTTGTGTTAAAAACTCTCTTTGATTTTCTTCACGCCAATTAGGGAATTCTTGTTTATGAAAAAATGTTGAAGCAACACTCTTTTGCTTACTCGCAAATCGACAAAATGCCTGATTTAATCTCCGATATGTAGAGACCTTCATGGAACCCATTTTCTCCAAAAGCTCATCACTAAAAAGGGTGCTATGAAGACAAAGTCTACAAAGATCGATGGCAAAGAGCCTATCTTGAACAGAAGGAACGGGCAGTAGCATCGCATCAAGGCGTCTTAGAGGATGCAACGCTTCTTCTTGCAAACGTAAGGATTCCCAAAGAGAGGAGTTTTTTGTCGTAATTGCTTCCATGAGAAGCTCGGGATCTGCACCTTTTGAAAAATAAAGAAGATCCTGAAAATCCTCTTGGATATGGACAAACCCCCAAATATCGTCGACTTTTTCAAAAACTGTTTTTAAAGACCCCTCTTGAGGAAGGACTTGATTTAAGAAAAACTCCCAGGAAACAGGGATTTTTTCTTCGCTGATTTGGTTTTTATTGAGTAGCCTTTCTCTACTTAAGCGCTCTTTTCCATTCCAGAGAGCTGCGATCATTTTTTCATTTTCGAGAAAGCAAAGCTTCTTCGGAGAATTGTCTACAAAATCATTGGGATCAAAACGCGGGTGGCTCGCCATTGCCAAAACCTCGCCAGTGTTGGGATCCATCGCTACAATAGCCCCTCCCTTAATCCAGGGTTGCTTTTGCTTTTTGCGGAGCTTACTTATTGGATCCGGCCCGTAACTTCTCCCATCGCGGAACTTTTCGTTTTGGATCAAGAGCTCTTCTGCAAATTGTTGCAGCTCTGCAGAAACTGTAAGCGAGACTCTACTCCCGGAAGTAGGGGCCTTCCCCCCGGGGAGCTCTTTCAGCGGCTTTCCTAGGTTATCGACTTCGAGGGTTTTAATCCCAAAAGCTCCGCGTAAGTCTTCTTCGCAAGTTAGCTCAATGCCGGTTTTACCCACCTTATCACTAAAGGTATAGGCCTTGTCTTTCAGGGTGTCGAGTCTTTGATAAATCTCATCGATCGAGCAATAGCCCTCCATAAGCGATCCGAAGGTCTCATATGCAGAGGCAGCCTCTTGCAGAGAGCGGATCTCCTCAGCAATACCCAGGTACTGCTTTTGACTGATAGATCCAATCGTTCCGATCAGATGACAGCCCACTTTCCCAAGGGGATAATGTCTTTTTGATCCAATCTCTGCGTGCAAGCCCGTAAAATCTCTCTCCAACATTTTAAGCCGATAATATTCGCCCTCGTCTAGATCGCTTTTTAAAACAAAAGGGACATGGGGAAGGATCGATGCCTTTGAGTGGATCAGATCTTCTGCTTTCGAAGCGTCGAGCCCGAGCTGCTCCTCCAGTATAGAGCAAAGGTTTTTAATGTGTTCACGTCTTGGGTACGTGCGCACCTGCAAACCCGATGAATCGATCTCCCAGCCTCTACTTGGTAACTGGTTGATCTCGCTGTAGTAAATCGCAGCATTATAGCAGATCCGGTTTGCAGCCATAGGGATTTGGAAGCGATCGCAAATTTCCCCCCTTTCTGCGCGGACCAAAAGGGAGCGCGTTTTTGGCTTTAGGGCTTGCTTTAGCATGCTTTCTCTCTGGACAATTCCGAGGTGGAAGATGCGGACCCCGATGAGGAGAAACACCGAGCAAATAATTAAAAGAGAACGGTTTACCTTGAAGCTAACAGATTGCATAGACAGAGTCCATCCTAGCTATCGACCCATTATAGGTAAAGAAATAATTGGTATGAATTCCCAACAAGAAGGGTCTTCTTAGGAGACACTGATCAATTCATTCGCCAGCTATTCGACCAAAATTCACCGAAAAAGATAATTCTCAACCTTCATTAACTCGCTCGAGTTAATTGCGGTCTCCAAATTAACTTTTTCGGCGCTTTTGGCTCGAATCCCTGGCAAAGCAATTAATCAGTGGCTCCTTAAGGAGACACTGAATAACTGCTAAACCCTAAGATTTTTGATGATTTTTCGGCGCGTTTCGGTTGTTTCCGAACGAACTTAAACTTCTGTAAGTTAGTGAGTTCGGAAAAATCCGAAAATCGCCAAAAAGCACAAAAAGATTGGGCAAATGAGTTGTTCAGTGTTTCCTTAATTTTCCTGTGGAAAAAAAAGTGGCTTTAAGTGAGAATGGTGTTTCGTTTTTTTAACGAAGGTTTGCGCCTGTGGTTCAATGGTAGAACAATAGCCTTCCAAGCTATGAGTGTCAGTTCGATTCTGTCCAGGCGCTACTTTTAAGCAAGATTTTGAAGCTTGCTTAGATTGAAAAAGAATTATTTTTTTGAGGAATTAGTTTGGCCACTTCACAGCAAGATGCACAGCATGACGCAAAGGTAACAATTAAGGATTTACTTGATTGCGGGGCCCATTTCGGGCACCAAACCCATCGATGGAACCCAAAGATGAAGCGCTTCATCTTTGAGGAGCGCAATGGGATCTATATAATTGACCTTGCAAAGACTTTGCAGCAGGTCCGCTCAGCAGTCAAGGTCGTTCGCGATGTTGTAGCAAATCGAGGATCAATCCTTTTTGTTGGAACGAAAAAACAGGCAAAAGCGGTCGTCAAAGATTGTGCCGAGGCAGCTGGCGAGTTTTACGTTTGTGAGCGCTGGCTTGGGGGAACGTTGACCAACCTTACAACGATTCGTAAGTCCGTAAAAACGATGGAACGCATTGAAAAACAGATTGAATCTGGTGGAGAAGGTCTTAAGAAGAAAGAAATTGTGGGTCTCAAAAAAGAGCTTGTGAAACTCAATCGCAACTTGGATGGGATTCGCTCAATGAGAAAACCTCCGGGGCTTGTTGTTTGTGTAGATCCGGGAAGTGAAAACATTGCGGTTGCTGAAGCAAATAAGCTCGGGATCCCTGTCATGGCGCTTGTTGATACCAACTGCGACCCAGATCCAATCGATCACATCATCGCTTGCAATGACGATGCTTTCAAGAGCATTAAGATCATTCTCTCTACCCTCATGCAGGCGATCGTTGATAAGAAAAATGATATGAATGTTCCTGTCTCCAAGGAAGAAGAGGGTGAAAAAGAATCTCCTTCTAAAGAAGAGCCAGAAAGTCAGTAACTGATTTTGAGGAAAGAAGCGACTCGAGAGAAAAATAGTTCTCTTGGAGTCGCTTCTTGTATAAAAACGGATTTAAGGTGAGATTGTCGTGAAAGAAATTACTCCTAGCATGGTGAAAAAGCTTCGTGAGCGCACGGGCATTGGTATGGGCAAGTGTAAAGAAGCTCTTGTCTTGGCAGAAGGCGATATTGAGAAAGCGATTGATACTTTACGAAAAGCAGGGATGGCAGCGGGAGTAAAGAAAGAGGGGAGAGAGACCAAAGAAGGGATTATCCTTACAGGTTCAAATAGCGAATTTCTCGTTCTTATAGAGGCAAATGTTGAGACAGACTTTGTGGCGCAGAACGATCGTTTTAAGCAGTTTTGTCAGGACGTTATTGATCAGGCATTGGAGACAAAGCCGGCCTCTTTAGAAGCTCTCATGGAGCAGCCCTATTCTAAGGACAAGTCGATCACGCTCGAGCAGTACAGAAACCTTGTCATTCAGGCTCTTGGAGAGAATATACAGGTGCGTAAATGTGATGTGATTTCAAAGCATGCAAATAGCTCTTACGGAATCTACTCTCATATGGGGGGTAAGCTCGTTGTTGTGATTGAAATTGCTGGTGATTCCGGTCAGGAATCTACTGCAAAAGAAATTGCGATGCATGTTGCTGCAGAAAATCCTGAGTATCTCAAAAAAGAAGAAATTCCTCCTCACATTCTTGCAAGGGAAGAGGAGATTGCAAAATCCCAAGTTCAGGGAAAACCAGCAAACATCATCGATAAGATTGTTGATGGGAAGATCAAAGCCTTTGTGGACCAAGTTTGCTTAATTCACCAAAAGTATGTGAAAGACAGCTCCATGACTGTGCAGCAATTTCTAGAAAACCAAGCGAAGAAGTTAGGTAAAGAACTCTCCGTTAAGTGTTTTTGGCGCTGGAGAGTAGGTCAGTAAAGGAGATGCTGAATAACTGCTTTGCCCGGGATTCGAGCTAAAAACGTCAAAAAAGTTAATTTGGAGATCGGAATTAACTTTTTCAAGTTATTGCAGATCGAAAATTAACTTTTTTGACGGATTTTAATCGAAGAGCGGGCGAATGAGTGATTCAGTGTTTCCTAAAGCAATGCCAAAGCCTGCCTATAAAAGAGTTTTGCTTAAACTATCTGGCGAGGCTCTTATGGGCAAACAGCAGTTTGGAGTCGATCCTGAAATCTGCTTTGAAATAGCCTCCCAAGTAAAGCGGCTTTGTGATCTTGGCGTCCAAGTTTCTTTAGTTGTTGGCGGTGGCAATATTTTCCGGGGCGCGCATGCAGCAAAGCTTTGCATGGAAAGGACCCCGGCCGATCACATTGGCATGCTCGCAACAATCATCAATGGCATTTCTCTGCAGCAAGCGTTCGAAAGAATCTCTTGCGAAAGCCGAATTATGAGCGCGATTTCATGCGATGTGATGGCGGAGTCCTATTCGTGGAAGAATGCGATCCACTATTTGAAAAAAGGGATTGTTCTTATTTTCGTCGGAGGAACAGGAAATCCTTATTTCACAACAGATTCGGCGGCCGCGCTCCGCGCCCTGGAAACTGGATCAGAAGTCTTTTTCAAGGCGACAAAAGTTGATGGCATCTACGATAAGGACCCGATACAGTTTGCTGATGCAAAAAAGTTCGAGCAAATTTCTTATAGTGAGGTTCTTAAGCTAAATCTTCAAGTGATGGATACGACTGCAGTTGCTCTTGCCCAAGCAAATCGTATTCCAATTCGCGTCTTTAATTTATTTTCTAAAGATAGCTTAGTAAAAGCTGTCTGTAATCAATCTGTTGGAACTTTGGTGGAGGGATCATGAGCCAAGTTGAAAATCAAGCAAAAGCAGCCATGCAGGTGGCACTCGATCATTTAAAGCAGGAATTAAAAGCGCTTCGAACAGGAAGGGCCAATGCTGCGATGTTTGATAAGGTCACAGTTGAGGCCTATGGCTCTCAAATGAAACTCAAAGAACTTGCAAGCCTCTCTGTTCCAGAGCCACGTCAGGTTGTGATCACTCCCTTTGATTTTTCAACTGCAAACGCGATAAAAAAAGGGATAGACGCTGCGAATTTAGGCGTGAATCCGATGATTGATGGGAAAGTGCTCCGCATTAATATCCCCCCGATGGATGAGGCCTTGCGTAAGCAGATCGCAAAGCAGTGCAAGGAGCTTGGGGAAAAATCAAAGATTGTTGTCCGGGAATCCCGGCGTAAATACAACGAGATGGTCCGCAAACAAAAAGCAGATGGCGATATCCCTGAAGATGCGATGAAGCGGCTTGAGAAAACAATTCAGGATCTAACAGATCGTTTTTGCAAAGAAATTGATGGGATAGTGTCCGAAAAAGAGAAAGAAGTAATGACGATCTGATGCGTCTAATTTTCTTTCTTCATTGCATAAAATAGATCTGCTAGGATAAAATTGGCAACGAATTTTTAATGGCCCCGTCGTCTAGCCTGGTCCAGGACACCGGATTTTCATTCCGGCGACACGGGTTCGAATCCCGTCGGGGTCATTTGTTTAGTTTTTTTTGGGACTT
Organism: uncultured bacterium; assembly: GCA_965370365.1. Lineage (GTDB taxonomy): Bacteria > Chlamydiota > Chlamydiia > Chlamydiales > SM23-39 > DAIDHZ01. Next base: position 41,946 of record CBDUSP010000008.1, read on the forward strand.
TAGCTCAGGGGTAGAGCATCTCACTTTTAATGAGAGGGTCGATGGTTCGAAACCATCAAGTCCCAAATTTTTTATCTAGGTAGCGTCGTCAAACTCAGGGTTCATCGATTTTGAGGATTATTTTGGCCGATTTTTGATTTTCTCAAATGGGGTTATATACACGTATATTACCCCATTTGAGAAAATCAAAAAATCGGCTCAAAAGAACCTCAAAATCGACAGAACCTGAATTTGACGACACTACCTGGCTGCCTTCGCAGCCTTTCTTTCCTGAATCAACATGAAGACGAATCCAGCTGACCCGATGCAAAGAGCAATTGGAATTACACCAATTCCATAGACAATGGCTTGAGGGTTTGTTGCGCCACCTGTAGCATCAATGACCTTTCCCATGATCGTGTGAAAAACATATCCAAAGACCATGATAATCATGTTTGCGATGGCGGTTGTTAGTCCTGCAATTTGTTCGCGTACGTAGGTTGAGATTTTGTAGATCGCCAAAATCTGATACGCGCAGCACACACCGATAATCACAAAATTTAAGCTAATGCTCATGTGAGATTGGGGATAGCCAAGGAGGAGAATAAAGCCAGCGATCATGGCAATACCCGTTCCAACGATTGTAAGGAGATAATTCCCAACTCTATCAGCAATCAAGCTAAGCAGCGGAGAGCCAAAGCACATACCAATAAAGATGATGGAGGGGAGACTTGCAGAAATCCCTGCGTCAAGGCCACATACGTTGCTTAAAAAAGCAGTTGCCCAAACATCTGCAAACCCTTCTAAGGGAGCGACCATAAGCCCTGCAAAAAGGCAGCTCCAAATCACGCGTGGGTTTTTAAAAACTTCTTTGATATTCGATCCAACAGTACTCGTTATCAAGGGCTTTGTGTTTGGAACGATCCAATACGTAGTAAGGGTTAGAAGCGCTCCCATTAAAGCAAATATATAAATGACAGCTTCGTAGCCAAACGCCTGTTTCATAAAGTCAACAGGGCCGCCTCCATAGATCGCTCCAACAAGTCCGATCATCACAGATAGGCTAAGCATGCGAGGAAAACGTTCTTCTTTAAACGTCATCCGAATAATTTTAAAGACGCCCAAGATCGCGGCAGAAGAGCCAAGCCCAATCAAAAATCTTCCTAAAATCGAAAAGAGCCAGTGATCTGTCATCGCAAGGGGAAGAATCCCTAAGACAGTCAAGAGCATACAGCCGCTCATCACCTTTCTTGGTCCATAGCGATCGAGCATCACCCCCACAGGTAAATGCATTAAAGCGTAGCCGAGATAATAGACTCCTGAAAACTGGCCAAAAGTAACCGTATCGATCTGAAATTTTTCAATGATGTCATGGAGCATGACATTTGGCATCACTCTTAACACGTATTGATACGCGTAGAATAAAGAAGCGACGATCCAGATAGTCCAGACACTCAAACGCGATTTTGAAAAACTCACTTTACACTCCCTAGAGACAGCAATTTTACCAGAGCAAATAGAAAAAAACAAGATTGCGATGAAGTCTCTAATCCATTAAGCTTGTACAGCATGCGACTTTGTGGAATCAATACTGGAACGGAATTTCATCTACTCGATCATATCGCCCCTTTGGCGTTTTTGATGAAGATGCCGCTTATTGTGACAGAGGAGATCAATTATAAACTTAGCAAAAAGTATTATCCCCAAGTCAAGACCCTCTATGAGCCAGACTTAGAATTTAAGCTTGCTTGGCTTGCGGAAGAGTTCGATGCACTTTTTGAATGTAGATATTGGGGGGGGCATCTTAAGGAACTTTTCCAGACTCTCTATGGGAAGTCGATGCGCCTTGTTTTTTGTCCGCATGGGCAGTCAGATAAAGGATTTAGGCATCCCACACTCGCGCCGTATAAAAGCCAAGATGCTGTTCTTTTGTATGGGGATTTGATGATTGACATGTTGAAGGAACTTGGGTGCTGGCCATCGATTTCTAGTTCTGCGGTTGTAGGCAACTACCGATCTATATTCTACGAAAAACATCGCCAATTTTATGACGATCTTGCGAAAGAAGAACTTCCCTTGAACAAAAAAAATAAAACGCTTCTTTATGCGCCTACGTGGAACGATTCTGATGGGGCCACGACTTTTTTTGAGCATGGAAAAGAGGTGATCCGATCTCTTCCATCGGATTGGAATTTAATTCTTCGGGTGCATCCCTTGTTAGAGCAGAGAGATCCAGCGCTTTTTTACTCAATTGCAGCTGAAGCGGATACAAAGCCAAATGCTTTTCTTCTCGGTGAATTTCCTCCAGTATATCCGGTTCTTGCGCTTGCGGACGTCTATCTTGGGGATGCATCTTCTGTTGGTTATGATTTTCTATATTTTCAAAAACCGATGTTTTCATTTCCAGATGAGCGGGGGCCAAGACTTCAGTCTTGTGGGACGGTGATTGATCCAGAGAAAAACATTTATCTCCAGATTGATACAAAAAACGGGCATGTAAATACGCAAAAAGAGCTCTATCAGTTTGCATTCAATGCATCCATTTCGGAGGACTTGTTGCGTGCGAACATTCTTAAGGAGATACTGAACAACTCATTCGCCAGCCCTTCGGCCAAAATTCACCGAAAAAGTTAATTTTCGATCTGCAATAACT
>CBDUSP010000009.1:0-36968 GCA_965370365.1 uncultured bacterium
CCCCCCCCCTCCCCCCCCCCCCCACCCCACCCCCCGCCCGCCTACCCCCCCCGCCCCCACACCCCCCCCCCCACCCCGCCCCACGCCCCGCGCGAAAATTTAACAGGATCGCCGCGTCAGCGGATCCTGTTAAATTTCAAACTGAGAGTTTGCCTCCCAAACCTGTTTCTTCTCGAGCACTATCCTGCCACCGCGTCAGCGGTGATCCTGCCGGCGGAGCCGATCCTGCAAGCGAAGCGGATCCTGTTAAATTTTTTAAGTGCCCTCTAAAAGTCATGTATCTTTTGGTACACATCACGCTTAGAAATTTTTTGGATTTTTGCAACGCTTTTGATTGCTTCTTTTAAAGAGAATCCGTGAAACTCTTGGAGCATTTCGACGATTTCTTCTAAAGACAGGTCTTCCTCTAAAGAGGAGCCCCCACTGATTGCAAGAACGATTTCTCCCCTAGGTTTTTCTTTTTCAAAGTGAGCAATTAAAGTGTCCGGAGTTCCTCTAAGGCACTCCTCGTAAACTTTTGTCATTTCTCTCAAAACAGCCACATTTGTACTGGAATCGAGCTTTTGAATCTTTTTTAAAGTAGCAAGAAGACGATTGGGACTTTCAAAAGCAATTGTAGTTCCTGGATATAAAAGTGTCTGTCTTAGCGTTTTTTCAAGTCCGCTTTTGGGGAGAAATCCAATGAATTGAAAGCGTGTTGTATCCATGCCAGATAAAACAAGCGCTTGAATGACGCTGCATGGGCCTGGAATCAAGGTGTAGGGAATCTTTTTTTCAATGCATCCTTGAACCAAGATGGATCCCGGATCGTTGATGCAAGGGGTTCCTGCATCGGAGATCAGAGCAATGTTTTTTCCTGCCTCTAGATCAGAAAGAAGGCTCTCTAAATTTTTATTTTCATTGAACTTGTGATAAGAAATGCACTTTTTTTTGATTCCATAGCGATTCAAGAGAATCGAGCTTCTTCGTGTATCTTCGCAGAGGATGAAATCAGCCTCTTTAAGAGTGTCAAGCGCGCGCTTACTGATGTCGTCGAGATGACCGATAGGAGAGGAAACAATATATAACAAAAGACCCCCTTAAAGAAGAAGGTGGCACTCAGAGTCGAACTGAGGGTGGGGGCTTTGCAGGCCCCTGCCTTACCACTTGGCTATGCCACCACATTCTTGGGGTTCACATTATGCGATAAGTTCGGAAATGGGGTCAATTGCTTTTGTCATAGATGAGGAGATAGCCTCCTTGCCCAGCCTCTTCAAGGACCGTCTTTGTGTCCACAGGCTGTATTGTTGAGTCATTGGCTTTAACGAAAGAGCTAGAGCCATCCTTGTTAAACTTCCTTACATAGGCTACATAATGGCGGGAACTAGGAATGTGACGGATAACAGAGCGAAGGCGATAGGTGGGGTTTTCCTTGTTTTCAAAAAAATCTGAGGATAAGGTCAACTTTTCAGAAACATTCTCAATAGCTCCCCCGACAAAATCTTTTTGATCATCTGACTGTACCTGGAACCTGCCTACTTGGATCATGAGTTCTTCTGGGGCTCTTGTGAGAACTTGTTTTTGAGAAGTTACGGTTAACTCTCTTGTCACAACTTCTTCTATGTTCTTTTCCCTAGGAACGCATATTTCACGCTTTAGTTGAATGTTTTTATTTTCCTGGGTAAAGGATTGCGTGACGAGTTGATCGAAAGTTTGTCCAGATTGTATTTTTGTCTGTTCAATTGTTGGGTGCAGTGTGAGCATTCCTGAATAGGGGTCTTTTGTTGCCGTCTCCTCAACAACGGTTGCTCCAGAAGGTACTGCATCCTCACTGTCTTCTTGCTTATATGTATACTCAGTATACGTCTGAACAGCTGTGTTAGGCATAAATTCTCTTAAAAAAGCAATGAGCTCTTGTGGGTCTTGTGTAAGTAGTATCCCATCAGAAAACCAAGCGGGTTTTTTCTTCTTGAGAAAGTCTACAAATGATTGAAGATCGATAGATTCTTTTGTTTCGTAATCATTGATTAACTTGAGGAGGATTTGAGTGCCTTCGTTATTCTGTTTTTCTAGGGCGGCTTTTTGATAGATCAGCCAGCCTTGAATGACACTTGCGATGAAGCATGTATTTCCTGTGTTTCGGATGGGACGGGTTAATGTATGAATTGCGTCAAGAGGTACTGTCTTGTCTGCTTTTTTGGTAGGGATTAAACGGGAGCTCAAAATGTTAATTTTGTAATCTGCATACAGTTTTACAAGAGCGTTGACTGTGTCACTTTTGATTACGATTGGTTGTTTCTTTGCTTCGGAACTTCCTCGGCCTTGAGGAGTTTCGATTTTCATGGAATTGTCATCTGGGTCCAGTGTGAGCGTGAGTGTATTGACTCCAGCGGGGATGTCTTTTTGTGCCTTCAAGATTTTTTCATATGACTGCACGATATTTTCCCATTGATCGATAGTTGTTGTCTCAGGAAGGTCTTGCTTTACCGTATATGTATGTCCTCCCCACTGAAGGGTTGCTTCCCAAGTTTTGGTTTGATCTGTAGGAGTTTTCTGGGTCGATGTAGTTGCCTTCGCCTCTGTCTGCGGCACATGTGGGAAGGTGATGTGATGAGATGAGGGAGGTTCTCGAGAGTCCTGTGTGGCGCATGTTGTATTTGAAGAAGATGTCAAGACTGCATTGGTCAGGAAGGCGGCTGTAGTTTTGTGGGACTGCGTGTTTTGTGGAGAGGAGGTCGTTCCTAGTTCCTTCCACTTGTGCTCACTTATATTGCAACCAAATAAACTTGCAAGTATATTCATTATTATCTTCTTTTGTTTTCTGTTGGTATAATTATATCACATTTCTACATCTAAAAACAATATAGTTATAGTTTTCTTTCTGAGTTAGTTGATTATTTTTAACTCTTTGATAATAAGTGCGTTATAGGTGTCGTTCTTTGCTCGGCAAAAACTTTTAAAAATTCTTTGTTTTCTATCCGGTGGGTTCTGTATTTTCGGGGGATAGGAGTTTTTGTGAAACATCCATTAATTCACGATCTTAATGTTCAAGTGTCTGGTTATCAGATGGATAGCAGGCTTGTTCGGTCGGGGGATCTCTTTTTTGCGATTGTTGGGGAGAAAAGCGATGGGCACGACTTTTTAGAAAAAGTGGCTTCAAAGGGAGCCTCTGGCGCTGTTGTGTCAAAGAATTATTTGGGTCCAAGCTATGGTTTGAAGCTGCTGCGTGTAGATAATGTCGGAGAGTCTTTAAGGGAAATGGCAAGGATTTCTTTGAAAAAAGCCCCGGTTCCTGTGATCGCGGTGACAGGCTCTGTTGGCAAGACAACGACAAAAGACTTTATCGCCACCCTTTTGGAGGCGAAATATCGGGTTGGAAAAACCGTTGGAAGTCAAAACTCAAAGCTCACGCTCCCTTTGACAATTTTAAATCGCGCATCCGACATCGAAGTTCTTATTTTAGAAATGGGCATGAGCGAAATGGGTGATTTAAAGCGGCTTATTTCCATTGCTCCGCCAACAATTGCGGTTCTTACAAAAGTTGCCCTCGTTCATGCAGTATCTTTCCCTGGAGGGCTTGCAGAAATTGCAAAAGCAAAAGCAGAAATCTTTTCTCATCCAGAGACAAAGATAGCGATCTCTAATCAGGCAAAAGAGCACATCCCTTTTTCATCTAAAGATGTGCTGCATTTTTCTGAACTTCCTTTTAAAGAAGACCATTTTTTGCACAATCTTGCCGCCGCCGTTTGCGTTGCAAAAAAGATGGGTTTAAGTGAGGCGCAAATCCTCTCTCAAATCCCAAAACTGACCCTTCCAAAGATGCGTTTTGAGCGGATTGAAAAAAGAGGAGTTCTTTTTATTAACGATGCGTATAATGCCGGCCCCGAGTCGATGAAAGCCGCTCTAAAAAGCGTTCAAAAGATCAAGGCAAAGGGAAAAAAGATTGCAGTCTTAGGCTCGATGAAAGATCTCGGCGATTTTTGTGAGCAGTCTCATGAACAAGTGGGATTGTATGCTGGAGAAGTGGTGGATCATCTCCTTGCATTTGGTGTGGAGGCTGAGATGCTTTTTAAGGCTTTTTTGGAGTCGAAAAAACCAGCTGAGTTTTTCTTAGAGAAAGATCTGCTTAAAAAGCGATTAAAAGAGATTATCAATGAGGGAGATGTTGTGCTTGTCAAAGGTTCTCGCTCCCTTCAAATGGAACAAGTGATCGAATAATGCTTCTTTGGATTCTAAACTACTTGGTAGCCTCTCTGCATTTGAAAATCCCCTCCGCATTTGCCTATTTTTCTACACGGATGATTTTTGCTGCGATCACATCTCTTCTTTTGACCATTTTTCTGGGCCCTCGTTTTATCAAAAAACTCTACGAACTAAAAATTGGCCAGCCGATTCGCTCCCTTAAAGAAGTCCCCCTTTTAGCGGAACTTCATGGAAAGAAAAAAGACACGCCGACGATGGGCGGGATCCTCATTCTCTCTTCTATGGTCATTTCTCTTTTTCTCTGGATGGACTTGAAAAATGTGTTCACCTGGATCTTGCTTTTGACGACGCTTGTTTTAGGATTCCTTGGCGCGTGCGATGACTACTTAAAGCTTCGATACAAAAATAGTAAGGGCATAAAGCCGCGCATTAAAATGATCTGTCAGGTTGGATTTTCCGCGCTTGTTGCTCTCTATCTTCTTTTTCCTGGGAGTTTTTCTCCTTCGGTACATCTTCCTGCTGCCAAAGAGCAAGTGATGACAGTGGATAGCTCCAAAAAAATGCACATCCAAACAACGACCTACTCGTTTCAAGAGTATATGGGACGGTTGTACATTCCCTTTTTCAAGGATCCCGTTTTGGTTTTTGATGGGCTTTTTAAAATTCTGGCTCTTTTATTCTTTGTGATTGTAATCACGGGCTCTTCGAACGCGGTTAATTTAACAGATGGGCTCGATGGACTTGCATCCGGCTGTTTAGTGATGGTCTCTGTTGTCCTTGCATTATTTGCGTTTCTTTCAAATCACATCGATCTTGCGCGCTATTTACACATTTTATACATCGAGGGAAGCGGGGAGATCGGTGTTTATTTAATGGCGCTTGCTGGCGCGGCTCTTGGGTTTTTGTGGTATAACGGCTATCCAGCCCAAGTATTTATGGGAGATACGGGATCTTTAGCTCTTGGCGGAATTTTGGGAGTTTCCGCAGTGCTGCTTCGAAGAGAGGTGATTCTGGCCATTGCGGGAGTCATTTTTGTTGCAGAGGCGCTCTCTGTCATTTTGCAGGTGATTAGTTATCGATATAGAAATAAAAAAAGAGTGTTTCTCTGCTCTCCACTTCATCACCATTTTGAATATAAAGGATGGCCAGAGAGTAAGGTCGTGATTCGGTTTTGGATCATTGGTCTTCTCTTTGCGATCATCGCAATTGCATCCTTGAAGTTCCAATGAAATATCTTGTTTTCGGTCTTGGCATTAGTGGGAAAGCAGCTGCAGAGTATCTTCTCTCAAAAAACGAGAGTGTCATTGGTGTCGATAGAAAAGTAAAAAAAGTTCCCGGACTTAAAATCTATGATGAGGACGTTTCTTTAGAAGGAATCGATTGCCTGATTGTATCTCCCGGAATTCCTCCTTCTCATCCTCTTGTTAGAGAAGCTGGAATAAGAAAAATCGAAGTAATAAGCGAAGCGGCTTTTGCCCTTAAACAGATTCAGAATCGATGCATTGGCATTACAGGGTCCAATGGGAAAACAACGACGACGCTTCTTATCAATCACGTGCTAAACCTTTCCGGAATTCCTGCTAGAGCTGTTGGAAACGTGGGTGTTGGCCTATCCACTGTTTTGATGGATGGAAACCCAGATGAGATCCTCGTTATCGAGCTGAGCTCTTTTCAGCTCGAACTGTTAAACATTCCCTGTTTGGACTTCGCTCTTCTTTTAAACATCTCAGAGAATCATTTAGATCGCTATTTTTCGATGCAAGAATATGTGAGAGCCAAAGTATCCATTCAAAACTGCTTAAAAGAACATGGGATTTTGTTTGCCTCTAAAGAATTGGTACGTGAATATGGCATCAATGCAAGAGTCTATGAAAATGCTGCTTTGGCAATTTGTCAGCAATTTGGTATAACAGAGGAGAGGTTTCACCGCTCAGCGTTAAGTTTTGAGAAACCGCCGCATCGCCTTGAGAAAGTAGACGTAAGACATGGGGTGACTATCTACAATGATAGCAAGTCCACAAATGTTGCGTCGACGATGTATGCGGTAAGAGAGCTTTCGGGAGCGATTGTTCTGATTGTTGGAGGCTCTGATAAGGGGTCCTCTTACGCTCCTTGGGTCAACTGTTTTAAGGGAAAAGTAAAACATATAATTGCCTATGGATCTGCAAGAGAGAAGATAGAACAAGAGATTGGCTCTATGTGTAGACTTACAAAAGTAAGCCTGTTTGAGGACGCTGTGAAAATGGCATTGAATTTGAGTCAAAAAGGAGATACGGTATTATTATCGCCGGGATGCTCAAGCTACGATCAGTTCGATAATTTTGAGCGGCGAGGGGATATGTTCAAAGAGTTAGTACTAGAGGGAAAATGGATCGCAAAAAAACAATTCTAATTGCAGTGATAGTTAACGCGGGGCTTTTAGTTGTCCTCTTTGTTGCTGCGCTCTCTTCGCAAGATGAGATAGGTTCTCAAGAGATTGCAACGACGGAGGTAACTGCTGTCAATGAGCCGCTCTTTTCGGGACATGTGGACCCAGGTTTGCAAAGTCAAGTTGTGCAAGTGCCTTCTATTCAGAAAATTCCTCTGGCGGTCCCAGAAGAGACAAAAGCGCCTCCAATTACGCATCGTCTTCCTCCTCCAGAACAAGAAAAAAATCCAAAACCGACTCCTGTTTCTCGAGATATACCGAAATCTTCTGTTGTCGAGGTAACGGTGAAAAAGGGAGATAGTCTTGCAAAGATTGCAAAAGCGAATAACACAACAGTCGAGCAAATCACCAAGACAAACAACCTCTCCGGAAGCTTTTTGAAAATTGGTCAGGTATTAAAGTTGCCCGATCACAAATCGGTGGCGAACAAACCAACACCCGCCCCTGTCCTTGATGAGAAAGGGACGACATCTCCTGAATACTACACGGTTAAAGTAGGAGATAATCCCTGGGGGATCGCGGTGAAGCACCACATGAAGATGGAAGATCTCTTAAGACTCAACCACCTAAATGAGGAAAAGGCGCGCAAACTAAAGCCTGGCGATCACCTGAGAATTCGTTAAGATGAGCCGTGTTCATAGCCTTAAAAACAAATCCTCTCTGAGCAGTCTCTTTCTCATCATCGCGGTAGCTATCCTCTTTTTAGTCGGTCTTTTGATGGTCTTTAATACCACATCTGCAGAAATTCTCGACCGCAACTCAAATGCAAGTACACACGTTCCCTTACTTAAGCAGCTGCTCTACGGGACGTTTGGATTGGTTTGTGGGATGGTTTCGTATCGCATTGGATATGAAAGACTTATAAGATACAGTCCCTATCTTCTTGGCCTTGTTGCTCTTTCGCTTGCACTTCTTTTTATCCCCGGCTTTGGGCAGACGATCAATGGGAGTCGGCGGTGGTTTGGATTTTTTGGCTTTTCCTTTCAGCCCTCGGAGTGTGTGAAAATCTTGCTTCCGATGGCGTATATCCAGTGGTTTATAAGTCGAAAGGGGGATGTTCGTTTTAAAGACTTTTTAAGAATTGTGGGAGTTTTATTGATTCCAATTGGCTTGATTTTAATCCAGCCGGATCATGGAACCACGCTCATTTTGTTGTCTCTTTTAACGATTCTTTTCTTTCTTACGCGTATCCGTGTTGCTTACTGGGCTCTGCCACTTTGCGCTTTAGTCTCTGTTGGCGCGTGGGGGGCATATCAGATTCCTTATGTAAAAAGCAGGATACAAATCTACCTTCAGCCAGAACTTGATTTGAGAGGAAAAGGGCACCAGCCCCATCAGGCAAAAATCGCAGCGGGCTCTGGCAAGCTCTTTGGGAGAGGGCTTGGCGAAAGTCTGCAAAAGCTTAACTATCTTCCTGAGGCAAGAAGCGATTATATTGCAGCAATTTATGCAGAAGAGAGCGGTTTTTTAGGAGTGTTAGGCCTCATTGCCGTGTATCTTTCCTTTACATTTTCTGGCGTTGCAATTGCGATGCGCGCAAGAGATACTGGGGGGGGACTATTAGCCACGATTATCACATTTTCGATTTCGATTCAGGCGTTTTTAAATCTTGGGATTGTCTCGGGACTTCTTCCAAGTAAGGGAACAACGCTTCCCTTTTTCTCTCAAGGGGGGAGCTCTTTACTTATCAATTTAATCGCCTTTTTTCTTTTACTTGATATTGGAAGGAAGCAGAAATGAAGGTGTTGATCGCCGCAGGAGGAACCGGGGGACATCTTTTCCCAGCTGAGCAATTAGCATCTCAACTGATAAAACAGGGCGATCAAGTGCTCATTGCAGGACACGGGTTAAAGAAGAGTTCTCTTTTTCAAAAAGGCGTCCCATTTCAAGACATTGCAGCTGCCTCTCCTAAAAATCCGTTAAAATTCATATTCGCTACTTTTAAGGGCCTGTTTCAAGCTGTGCGCATGCTGTTTCGGTTCTCTCCTGATATCGTTGTTGGATTTGGAAGCTATCATACGTTTAACGTTTTATTGGCCTCTGTTTTGCTAAGAAAAAAAATTGTCTTATTTGAAGCCAATACCACTTTAGGAAAAGTTAATCGCCTGTTTGCTCCTTTTGCGAAAAAAGTTGCCACTCAGTTTCCTTTTGCAAAAAGTACTCTCCTCGTTTCTTTACTTCCATGGGGCTTTAAAGAAGAGAGGGTTTCAAAAGAAGAGGCCTATCGTTATTTTGGATTGGACGCTTCTCTCTTCACGGTTCTTGTTTTTGGGGGATCTCAAGGGGCTCTGTTTTTAAATGAGATCATGCCAAAAGTTGCTCAAGCGTTTCCGGAAATTCAGTGGATTCACATTACAGGGAAAGAAAAGACGACATCCTACAATGCGTGTATAAAAGCGTTTGAGACGAGAATGGATCTTGCATATACAGCTGCGGATATGGTGATTGCGCGAAGCGGCGCATCAACACTTGCAGAACTTATCCGTCATAAAAAGCCATCGCTTCTCATTCCATTTCCATTTGCGTCAGAAGATCACCAAATGGAAAATGCCCGCTTTTTAGTAGAGAAAATTCAGGGAGCGCGCTTGCTCAGTCAATCACATGCAACGCCTGAAAAAATCAAAGAAGAGATCGAATATATTCGAGAGAACTCTTCGGTGCTTGAAAAAGCTCTTGATGCTTGGGAGCATGAGGGAAGACGACCCTTACACGAAGAGCTTCTTAAATGAGAGACAAGACGTATCATTTTATTGGAATTGGCGGGATTGGAATGAGCGCGCTTGCGCGCATTTTGCTTGAAGAGGGTCACACGGTCACTGGAAGTGACTCGCAAGATGGACCTCTTCTAAAAAGTCTGCAGAAACAAGGCGCGCGTGTTTGGGTGGGTCATGATGAAGAAAATGTAGCCTCTGGAACCGTTGTCTATAGCAGCGCGATCAGGGGAGAGAATGCTGAGTTTAAAAAGTCTAAACAGCTAGGGCTAAAGATGTTGCACAGATCAGATCTTTTAAACAATCTGATGCAAGAAAAAAAAGCTCTTCAAGTGACCGGCACTCACGGCAAGACAACGACCACATTTCTTTTATCGCATGTGCTTGTAGAGGCAAATTTAGATCCCTCTTTTGTAATTGGCGGGCAGGCTCGATCCTTTAAGACAAATGGACGTAGGGGAGAAGGGGTTTATTTTGTTGCAGAGGCAGATGAGAGTGATGGGTCTTTTTTAAAAACTCCCTCTTATGGAGCAATCGTTACAAACTGTGGGAATGATCATCTTTCTTACTGGGGAGATGAGAAGCGTTTAGAAGAGGGGTTTCGGACGTTTTTTTCTAAAGTTAAACATAGAGAGCATTTGTTTTGGTGCAAAGACGATGAGAGGCTTGTGTCTTTAAATCCTCCCGGGGTTTCGTATGGATTTTCTGTTGCAGCAGATCTCCAGATTGTAGCGTTTTCGCAAACAGTAGAGGGATGTATTTTTACCCTGCGCTTCCAAGGAAAGGAGTATAAAGAGATCACTCTTCCTCTTTTTGGTCAGCATAACGCGCTCAATGCAGCTGCCGTATTTGGTCTTGCTTTAAGCCTGTCGATCGATGAAAAAACCATTTGCAAAGCTTTTGATTCCTTTCAGGGAGTGAAAAGGCGTTTAGAAAGGCGGGGAGAAAAGCATGGAGTGATCGCGTTTGATGATTATGCGCACCATCCAACAGAGATTGATACGACTTTACGTGCGGTATCTTCTCTTGCAGTTGAAAGAAGAGTCGTTGTTCTCTTTCAACCACATAGATACACACGGACGCGCGATTTTTGGAAAGAGTTTAGCGCTTGCTTTAGCAAGGCTGATCTTGTGCTTGTAACAGATATCTACGAGGCAGGAGAGACTCCCATTGAAGGGATTACAGCTAAGAATTTGGCTTCCGAAGCAGGACTTACTTACTTACCCCAAGAAAATCTCGTAGAAAGCGTCTCAAAACACTTAAGGCCGTTTGATGTTTTTGTAACGATGGGAGCAGGAGATATAACACACTTAGGCGCTCCAATTTTAGAAGAGTATGAGCGTCTTGGGTTCAAGTACAAACTTGGGGTGCTTTGTGGGGGCACATCAAAAGAGCATGAGATCTCTTTGATCTCTGCTAAAAACATGATGCAAAATCTTGACTCGAAATTTTATGAGACAAAAGAATTTCTCATTTCAAAAGAAGGCTTTTGGGGTGATTCAATAGAGGAAAAAATCTCTCCCAAGATATTTAAGGAGTTACAGCAATGTGATGTAGTGCTTCCAGCTCTTCATGGGCCTCGAGGAGAAGATGGGATGATTCAAGGATTTTTGGAGACGCTTGGCATTCCTTATGTCGGATGCGATTATCGCTCTTGCTGTATCTGCATGAATAAAGTTTGGGCAAAACAAGTCGCCAAAGAACATCAAATCCCTGTTGTTCCCTATTTTGAAATAACCAAAAAAGAATACCTGGAAAATTCATTAACCGATCAAGTCTCTTTTCCTGTTTGGGTAAAGCCTTCTAACTTAGGTTCTTCAATCGGAGTTGGAAGAGCAAATACGTTTGAGGAGTTTAAACAAGCAACTGAGTTTGCATTTACCCTGGATGATTCTCTGATTGTGGAGAAACACATTGAAGGAAGAGAGGTGGAGTTTGCAGTTTTAGGGAATCAAGTGATTCGCGTTGCAGAGCCTTGTATCAAGTTCGATAGAGATGCTCCTTCCGATTATGTGGAAAGAGATGAAGCGCAATCCTTTGAAAATGAGATTCCGGCGTGCATCACAGAAACTGAGCGGGAAATCGGTATAGAGCTTGCAAAAAGAATGTATCTTGCAGCTGGTTGCACAGGACTTGCGAGGGTTGATTTTTTTCTCGATGAAAAGGGTGTTTTTTGGCTCAATGAAATCAATCCATTTCCGGGCTTTACAGTGGATAGTGGATATCCTAACATGTGGGAGGCAAGTCAGTTAAGTCTAGAAAAGGTGATCAATGAACTTATTATTCTTGCTATGAAGAGAGTATAAATAATGTTTTGGACTGTGCGGAAAGTGCTTTTTTGTTTAATTGGATCTGTGGGTCTGACTCTCGCCCTATTTGTTTTTGGTCGGTCTTTTTGGATCGAGTCGAAAGAAAAAAGAGCACAAGATCCTCACAATCTCATTACAGCGCTGATTCAAACAGGTCCTGAAAAAGAGGCTCTGCAAACGGCGTACCTTGCAGAAATTCTCGGGGTATCTATTGATCATCCGATGAATCTCTACGCATTTGATATTAAACAAGGGCGGAAGAAGCTTAAAAGCTCTCCACTGATTGCATCGGCGCGCATTAAGAGAATGCCTCCGAATGCCCTTTACATTGACTATGAGGCGAGGAAGCCAGTTGCTCTTCTTGGGGATTATTCAAATGTAGCGATTGATAAAGAGGGGTATTTATTTCCGGTAGCTCCTTTTTTTTCTCCCAAAGAACTTCCCGAAATCTATCTTGGATTGCCTTCTTTTGGAGAGCCCGAAGATTCTTTTGAGAGAAAGGGTGGTGAGTGGAAAGATCCATTAAGTGGGAAGTATCTGTCTTTGGCCTTTGAAATTTTAGATTTCTTGGAAGGGTCTCCATGGAGGGAGGGTTTGCGCATTAAGAAGATCGATGTATCGGGTGCATTTGCTCCAAGTTTAGGACAAAGGGAGATCGTTCTTTTTACGGAAGAAGAGCTCGTTTTGAATCATAAGGGAAAATCTACTTGCTGCATTTTTCCAAAAATGCTGCGGCTTTCTCCGAAAGATTACGCAGCGCAGATGTTGAACTTTTTGAGTCTGCGTAAAAAGATGATGGAAGATTACGGCAAGCAAATTGAAGGGGCTGCACTTCCAGGGTCGGGGAGATTTTCATTTCGGATTATTGATCTTCGGATTCCTCATCTTGCATTTGTTGAAAACTGACAACAAATTTTACTGTATTTTTAACCCTTCTTTTTTCATAATCCCGTCCCCTGAGGAGCCACTGAGCAACTGCTTTGTCCGGGATTCGGATTAAAATCGCCGAAAAAGTTAATTTGGAGATCGGAATAAACTAGGGTTAGTTATTGCAGATCGAAAATTAACTTTTTCGGTGAATTTTGGCCGAAGCGCGGGCGAATGAGTTGTTCAGTGTCTCCCTAAAGACATTCTAATGAAAATTGTAACAGAATAGGTTCCTAAAAATGGAGGGTATATGGATTCGGTAAATAATCAAACTTCAGTAAATCATCAAAGCTCAAATGCAAGAAACTTTGCAATGTACTCATTTTTCTTCGGAGGGGTTACTTTGACATCGATTCTTTCTGGAAGAGCGATGATTGCACAGCAAACGAGTTTAAAGGTAGGCGTGTTAACTCTTGGAGCTCTTGCATCAACTATAGCATCGCTTGCTGCTTCATATACTTGTAATGATCCAGATACGACAGACGTGAAGAGTTTTTCAAACAACTTCAAACGTCTTTTTTGTCCCATCAAAACTGAGGTTTTGGAACATGTCAGCATTCCAGAAGTAAGTCTGTGGAGGGTCATTGATCGCGTGAGAACATCAGTTCAACACTGCAGTCGTTTCGCTTTGGGAAAGTTTGGCCCTAAAGAGTAGGGAGTGTTCTTTCTGGAGCAAGCGTTTCTTATAGATTGACTCGAGGGGGGAATTGTAGTAATTCTGTAGGGAAGATATGTGTGCTTTCCAATGAATTGTCCTCTCTTTCAAAAGTTTTTCACACGCTTTGTTTTTGCCCTTGCTTTTCTTCTTTTCGGAAGTGTTACAGCTGCCACGACTGTTTGGAAGGGAGTGAATACGGATTGGAACGATGCAAGTAACTGGACTAGCGGTGTTCCAATTGCATTCGATACTGCAGAATTTTCGGAGTCTGCTTCTGTGAGTATTTTCCCTTCGGGAACGTCTCCGAATATTGATTTTTTTCTCACATTTAATGGGACACCTTCTTCAACGATCATTGGTCCCTTCGACGCTCCTCTTGGTCTTACAGATCCTGCCACAATAACATCTCTTTCAGGACAAAATACGATTGCTGGGCTCGTGAATTTTCCTATTGCTGCAGCGATAATAACAACCTCTGATTTGCTTACTTTTTCTGGAATCGTTAGCACTTTGGGAGTCTTGGATGTTAGTGGACTTGGAATAACCGAGTTTAAAGGGATCAATTCTCTTAGCTCTTCCGATCCTCTATCAGTGACTGTTGGAAACTTGCAGGTTAGCTCTTTGGGGGCCTTAGGGGAAGCTACTGGAGGAGTTCCTCCTCAGTCGTTAACCCTTGATGATTCTACGCTTAGAATCGGAGTCAATGGCTTTACAATCACAGCTGCCATCCCCATCACCTTGTCTGGATCGGCTCAAGTCATTGATACAAATGGATTCACCGCGAGTCTTTTGAGTGTTATTAGTGAATCCGCTGCAGGTAAGCCACTAACAAAAGACGGCCTTGGTACTTTGCTTTTGAGAGGAGCAAATAGTTACAGCGGGGGAACAACGCTCTCCAAAGGAGTGCTAAACATCACAGACAATGGACAGCTTGGAGATCTCTCAGGGGGGGTAACGATAGGTGTAGCAACTCTCCAGGCCGGGGCAAGCATAACGTTAACATCTGGACGAACAGTCACTTTAAGCGGGGGCATTGCAACACTTGATACAAATGGGAACGGGATAACGATTGAGGGAGTCATAACTGGATCTGGATTGCTTAGCAAGACAGGTTTGGGAACGCTTACGTTAACGGGAGCCAATGACTATTCAGGAGGAACCACGGTCGTTAAAGGCTCCCTTCAAGGGGCTGCAGCACCATCAAGTGTGCAGGGAAATATCGATATAAGCAGTGGAGCAAGCGTTATCTTTGATCAGGGAGTCGCTGGTACTTATGCAGGTACACTCAGTGGGGCAGGTTCAATTACGAAAATAAATAGTGGCACTTTGACTCTCTCCTCCGCGCTAAGCAGTTATTCTGGAGGGACGACGATAAGCGAGGGGACATTAAGCATTTCGCAAGATGGCAAGACTCAAAGTCCTCTTGGAAACTCTTCGGGAAAGCTCACGATCGTTAGTGGGGCTATTTTGGAAATGGCAGAGTCTTTTTCTCTTGTAAAAGAGAGGGAGGTGAGTTTAAGTCCCGGAACGGCAAAGATTCGGGTGCTAACTGGGAAAAGCGCGCTTATTTTAGGCAAGATCACAGGTTCTGGAAAACTAGAAAAGACGGGTGCGGGTATTCTCACAATTACAGGCGCAAATACATACACGGGAACGACCCTAGTAAGTGGAGGGACTCTGCAGGGAGACACGACGGGTTTACAAGGAGATATCAATATTTCTTCTGGGTCTCTTGTCTTTAGTCAGGCAGGAAGCGGTACTTACGCTGGAACTTTAAGTGGCGCAGGACCTTTGAGTATTGCGATGGGAGACATCACAATGACGACAGGTGGTTCACTTACCGGAACGACCACGATTGAAGCGAACGCTCAGCTCGTAATGAATGGATCCCTTGCAAGTTCTCCTTTGACAGTTAATGCAGGAGGCATCCTTACAGGAACGGGGAGCGTCGGCCCTACAACAAATTCAGGACAAGTAATCCCCGGTAATGCTGGAGCTGGCACGCTCACCGTTAATGGGGATTTTTCTTTTTCAAGTGGAGAAATCGTCACCAATCTCACTCCAACGAGTACTGGAATTCTCTCTGTTACAGGAACTGCAGATTTAACAAACGGAACGTCGAGGATTCAATTAGCTCCTGGGTTTTATGGGATTACGATTAACAGAACGATTTTAACTGCGGGAGTTGTGAATAACCAATTTGCAAACGTTATTTTGGATCCAAGAATTAAGGCGAGTGCAGGAACCGTGGGTGGACTCATTTATAATCTAACAAGTGTCCCTCAAAGCGTTCAGCTCTTAGCTCAGGTACTCAAGCCTTTTTTAGACTTTCCTTACGCAAATGCAAATGAGCGCTCTACAGGAAACAACATAGACGCGATCATTTCGTCGGGTCAAGGTTCAGAAGATTTAATCGTTGTCCTCGATTCTATGCAGGGCTTGAGTGATGCACAGATTAATGACGCTTTAGATCAAATGCATCCAGCAGCGCAAGGGGCTTTTTCCGAGCTTCAAGTAGCACTCGGTGGGCAGCTTCTTTCTTCTCTTCATAGAATCCTTAGATTTCCCTGCTCTTGCGATCAGTCCTCTCGTTTTTGGGTGCAAGGCTTTGGCAACTGGTTGGACTTGAAAAAGCAGGGAATGCAGATTGGTTTTGATGCGACAACTTCTGGGATCCTTGTTGGATACGATCATCAGTTTCTTGATTTTTGGACAGTGGGAATAGCCGGCGCCTACAGCCACACAAATCTTAAATGGTCCCTTGATCGAGGCTACTCATATGTAAAGGGCGGTTATGGCTGCATTTATTCCGATTTTTCTTTAGGGAGATTTTTCTTAGGTGGTTCTGGTTATGTTGGCAAGGACTGGTATGCTACAAATCGCCATATCCGTTTTTCTACAGTGGACCGCCAAGCACAATCATCGTCTCATGGCTTTGATGCGGGAGCTCAAATGATGATGGCCTACTTTTTAGGAACGCCTTCCTTTGTTCTCTATCCGTATGCATCCCTTGACTATCTTTACCTTGAAAACTCTTCCTTTCAAGAAAGTGGAGCGAACTCTTTGAATTTACGAGTCAATGGGTATGAAAGTACAACGCTTCGGGCTGCAGCTGGAGGAACAATGCGGTTTGTGGATCGAAACCGAGACGATAGTTTCTGCATTGCACCGCTTGTTTCTTTCGGATATGTTCTGGAAGCCCCTCTACATAGAGATCATTACCGAGCAAAGTTTTCAGGAGTGACGATCCCTTTTAAAACACGAGGGTGGGACCAGACATGGCAGCTTTTCAATCTCAAATTTGGACTTGAGCTAACCTATCGATGCTTTACGTTCGATGCGGAGTATATTGCAGATATTTCTCCAGATGGAGGCTCTCCTTATGTAAATCAAAGGGCAAACTTTCAGTGTAGGTGGGCGTTTTGAAGAGCCTCCGGTTAACGGTGTTTATAAGTGGTATTAGCTTTCTTCTTGCTCCTTTTAGCATGGGTGCAGCGACTTGGCAGGGGACGACAGATGTGTGGGCGCTGGACAGCAACTGGACCGTTCCACCAACGTATCCACAGAAGGCGGGTGACGTTGCCATTTTTTCCACAGCTTCTCCCCTCAACCAGCCATCTGTTAAGGCAGAGACAATTACTATAGGATCGATTCAGTTTAGTCCTGATGTAGGAACGACGATTTTGGAGAGTGGAGGGGGATTGATTTTTGAAGGATCCTCTGCATCAATCAGCGTGAGCTCTACTGGAAATATAATTGCAGCGCCCATCACACTCTCTAGCAATTTAAGCATCACGTTTTCTTCAAGCAGCGCGGATTTAACGCTCTCCAAAGAGATCTCCGGATCTGCTAAGTCCCTTACAATGAGTGGTGCTGGAACCCTATCGTTGCAAAATAGCGGAACAAAAAATTCCTATGGAAATATGGTGATCAATTCTGGGACTGTGCTCGTACAAGAGAATACTCTCGGCTCAGGAAGTGTGAGCCTCTTAGGAGGTACCTTTAAGCTTTCTGGACAGGTTTTATCGGCGCAAGCCTTTGCTTTAAGTAACAACGCTGTTTTTGATACTAATGGGCACATCTTATCGCTATCAGGGATTATAAGTGGAGATGTCCTCACACAGACAGACGCAGGATCGGGAACCTTAAAGCTTTTAAACACAAATAAATACACAGGCGGGACAATCGTAAAAGGAGGCGTCTTAGAGATTTCTCAAGATGGAAACTTGGGAGACGCCTCAGGCTCTCTTGCTTTAGAGGGAGGGACTTTACGAGCAACAAGTTCATTTTCTTTGGGAGCAGCGCGCTTCGTTTCTTTAACGGGCAACCCGACGATTGCTCTAAGTGGAAGTGGCATTAGGTTCACAATTCCTGGAAACATCACGGGAACGGGATCTTTGACAGTCAGTGGAACTGGCAATACGCTCCATTTAAAAGGAGAGAGTTCCTATTCAGGACCTACAAGTGTTGTTGGCGCCACCTTGGAGGGAGATACATCAAGTCTCAAAGGAGTGATCAATGTATCATCGCCAGAGGGGACGGTTGTTTTTAACCAAGCATCAGAGGGGACGTATGCGGGGAGTTTTTCCGGAACTTCAGAGACTTCCCTAAACTTAACAGGAGGGGGAACCTATACATTTTCTGGGGATAGCTCATCTTCTTCGAGTTCTGTGACCTTATCAAATGCACATCTTGTTTTGACGGGACAGCTCGGGAGCTCTTCATTCACAGTCGATGCGAATTCATCACTAGAAGGCACAGGAACTCTTTCTTCACCCGTTACAGCCTCAGGTCAAATCATCCCCGGGATTGATGGAGAGGGAACCTTAACGGTTAACGGGGACGTGACCTTTGGAACGCTTAGATCGGAGGTTGATCCTTTGACAAATGGTTTACTTCAAGTAAATGGAACGGCGAACTTGAATAATGGTCCTTTGATCATTAGTCCAGCAGATGCAGGTTTTTATGGACTTACAAAAGAGTATACACTTTTAAACGCCACGACTCGCTCCGGGACATTTGCGCCTCCTACTGTGACAATTCCAAGATTTGTTCCAACGGTTAGTTATACTTCAACATCCGTTCTTTTAACTCTTCTCAACAAGACGCCTTTTCTTGGATTTGATTTTTCCAACTCAAATGAAAAAGCGGTTGGAGAAAATTTAGATGCGCTCAGCTTACAAAATCTTTTGAGTCCAGATCTTACCTTTGTTATTAACTCTTTGACAAATCAGAGTACATCCGCTGTAAACAAGGCTCTTGATCAGATGCACCCAGCTGCTCTCGGGGCATTTGCTGAACTTCAAATGAACCTTGGTGGGCAGTTTTTATCAACATTGAGCAGGGCAACATCTTTTTGCGGATGCTCACAGCCAAATCGTTTTTGGGTAGAGCCGTTTGGCAATTGGCTCGATGTGGACACTCGAGACAAGAATTTGGGCTTTGATGTAACGACAAAGGGGGTTGCTGTTGGGTATGATCGCGAATTTTTTGGGTTTTGGACAGTGGGTCTTGGCGGCGCTTATAACTCAAGTGATCTTGGGTGGTCTTTAGATCGGGGATATGCGTATTTAAAAGGGGCCTATGGCGCTCTTTACACAGACCTTGTAATGGGTAATTTTGCCCTTGAAGGTTCTGTTTATGTTGGCAAAGATTGGTATGATACGATGCGTCACATCCGTTTTACCGCAATCGACCGCCAGGCAACCTCGCACTCCTCGGGACTTGATATTGGAAGTCGGTTGAATCTTGCCTACTATTTTGGAACATCCAGCTTTCTTCTCTATCCCTACTTAGAGATCGACTATTTGTATCTCAAGAACTCTTCGTTTACCGAGACAGGGGCGATGTCGTTGAGTTTGGATGTCGATGAATATACAAATTCGACGCTTCGGGGGCAAACGGGGATTATGCTTCGATTTGCAGATCGCAATCGCGATGATACGATCTGCATTTCACCTCTTCTTTCGATGGGATATCTAGTAGAAGCCCCTCTCTATCGAAGCTCATATAAGGCGCGATTTTCAGGGGAACCGATTTCCTTTCATACGCAAGGATGGGACACAGTATGGCATTTATTGAATTTGCGTCTTGGTCTCGGGATAACGTATCGATGCTTTTCTCTCGACTCTCTATACATTGCGGATCTTTCTCCAGATGGAGGTTCTCCCTACACAAACCAGAGAGCCAATTTCCGATTTAGCTACCGATTTTAAGCGCGAGCACTCCAGGAAAAGCCCATTGCAAGAGAACCTCCTACAACAGTTCTTGCACCCAAACGAATGCACCCATGGATTAGAGGGGCTGTACATTTTTTTACCGCTTCCTCTGCAACTTTATCGAGCAAGTGATTGGCCCCTTTCGTGGCAAGCTTGAGGGAATTTCTTTTTAAGAATCCTTTCTGATGAGTCTGTTTTTGAGAAGGGGATCGTACCCTCTCTTCGGCCATCTCACAGGCTTTGTGAGCGAGATATTGAGCTTTCTCTTGAGCCCAAGTTTCTGTCGATGGAAAGTTCATCTTCAAAGCTTTTTGATAGGCATAGTGTCCAGCAATGACTCCACCTGTTGTTCCAATGACTACGGCGTTTCTTTCTGTGGTTTCAAAATTCCAAATGTGTCGAGCGATTTGTGATGTGACCCCAGCTGCAGCAAGAGGCGCTCCCACTGCGGAAACAAGGACGGAAAGGCGGTGCTGTGGAGGAACCTTGCTTATTGAAAGAAGCGTGATTGGGGCTGCATAGGCAGTAGCACTAAGAGCTTGAGAGGCGACAAGTAAACTACAGGTTGCTCCAGCAGCTTTTCTTGCATAACACGAAGGACTTTGTTCTTTAATTGGAGGCGCCATAATATTAATTAATATTATAGCACCAACAATGCTTAATTAAAATAATACTACTTATTTCAATTAAATCGTTCTAAAAGTCAAAGGTCATTCTTGTCGTAAGCCCTTGAAGAGCAATGGCTGAACTTTTTACCCCAGTCTCTTTAGCTTCTTGGGGAGTTCCTGAAGTGGATCGATAGATCTCGTGGAGATTAAACCAGGAGTTTAACTCATATCCTCCAAAGAGCTCCATCCGCGAGGAGCAGAAGTTTTTTTGCCAAGAAAGGCCGAAAATGGCCTGCACAGAAAACGCAGGGCGGACATCGTGGTAGCGTGCATCTCGGATGATAGCGGATCGCGTCCTATCCGTTTGCTTTGTTTTGTTGTGATATGATCCGAGGACGCTTGCAAAGGTTGTCGCGGCTGTCAGATAAAAATCGCCTCCAAAATACCAGTCGACCATCGTTCCAAAACGAAAACCGCCGCCTACAAAATCCCATCGATTGCGAATTTGTGTGAGTGCTTCCACAGAGCTATCAAAGTAACGAATGTTCCAGTTTTGATCCATCCACGTGACGGTTCCTCCTCCCAAGAGGCGGAGTCTTAGATGAGGGTTTGGAATAAACATGCGATCAACTAAGAAATCAAACACATTGTATTTCATGTGGATGTGGCTTGTTGCTCTTGTAAGAGGACTGCCTGTTTGTGGCCAGGTTCCATTTAGATACTGGTTCGCTGCATCGGGCGCTGAAACACTATTTGTTCCACTTGAGCTAAGGCGGGTGTATTGCGCCCACATTTCCCAGTAGTTAGGGGCTCTAAAATAACTTGCAGCGACTCTAAATCCAGGCTCTCCATCAAAAGTAGCTACTTGGTAATCGCCTTGGGCGTAGACAGGGGCAGCTGGAGAAGGGTTTTTCATTTTTATCGCGTATTCAAGCGCCCCTTCTTGCACTCTCCAAAAGAGAAAGCTTCCGTGCAAAGAAAACGCAGGAGTGTCTTGTTTAAAAAGATCCGCGTCATGCGGTTTTTGCTCTGTTTCATGAGCAAAAGCAAATGTGCTTGCAAGGAGTAACGGCAACAGACTTTTCATCATTCACCTCATAAAGAATATATTTTTACAAAAACTGCGCTCTCGATGCAAGAAGTTTCTTGATTTTATAGCAAAAATTTTTCACAATCTTCCACTTATGTATCGCTATTTGTTCATTTTTTTAGTTTTTGTTTGTGAGGCAAAAGAGACGATTTGCTTGAACATGATCGTCAAAAATGAAAGCCAGGTGATTCAAAGATGTTTGGATTCAGTCATGCCTTTTATCGATTACTGGGTTATTGTCGATACGGGATCAATCGATGAAACGCAAAAAATCATTAAAAAACACCTCAAACACATTCCTGGAGAGCTCCATCAAAGAAAGTGGAAAAACTTTGGAGAGAATCGAACAGAGGCGTTTGAGCTTGCGAAAAACAAGGGTGATTACATCTTGCTCATCGACGCAGATGATACATTAAGTTTTGATGCAGGATTTTCGTTTCCCGATTTGAGCCATGATTCCTACAACATGTGGCGGGGGACGCAAGCATTTTCTTATTTGCATCCGCAGTTGATTCGAGGAGATTTGCCCTGGAAGTGGGTGGGGGTCACGCACGAGTATTTATCCTGTGATGAGAGCCTCTCTTCAGCCACTTTGGATACCATCAAATATGTCTCTGGCGATGGAGGACATCGCTCTTCTGGGGGGAGGAAATTTTTAGAAAACATTCGGCTTCTTGAAGAGGGGCTTGAAAAAGAGCCGGATAATGCCCGCTATGCTTTCTATTTAGCTGAGAGCTATAGAGATGCCGGACAAAAAGGCAAGGCACTTGAGTGGTTTCAAGATCGCATTTGCTGATGGAATCTAGGGGTGTCAGGTGCATAGTCGTAATAAACGTTCACACCGAGAAGGTTGCAGAAAGAGTTTGCTTCTCCGGGAATATATCTAAAGCCAAGACCCGTACTGATCGCATATTTTGCATTGTCAAAGCGATATCCACGAAAGTCGACCATAGGAAGTACGTGTCCTGGCCGTGCATCGGGAGCAAAGACAATCTCGGCGAGCGAATAGTTTGTTCTGTATGGTTTTTCATGTTCCCCATAGCCTTCAGTGTGGCTTAAAAGGATTCGTTTGGGATAAGGGATTGAGGAGGTCCTCTCTTTCGGTGAATTTTGGTCGAAGGGCTGGCGAATGAGTTGTTCAGTGGCTTCTTAATTTGTCCGCCCAATACCTGGAAAGATCCTGGGAGAGGAGACTCAATGGAAAGCAGCTCCCCTGTGAAGGGGTGAACAAGCTCAAGTAATTGAGCGTGAAGGAATAAGCGCCGCGTTGGGTTTTCTGTAGAGCCATAGCGCTTGTCTCCGACAACGGGATGGCCGGCTCTTTTGCAGTGCGCCCGAATCTGGTGTTTTTTTCCAGTCTCGAGGGTCAGGTGCACGTAGGTATATTTAGCAGATCTTCGATAGACTTCAAAATGGGTGATTGCCATTTTCCCCTCAGGGGATTCTACGACATTTAAGTTCGGTAACTCAAGAAGCGGACACTCCCAAGTTCCGGAGTCCTCTTGGATGTTTCCCTCGAGAATAGCGAAATAGCGCCTTTTTAAGTCATGGTCATGAAACAGTTCCCCGAGTTTTTCTGCAGACTCTTTCCCTCTGGCAAAAATTAGGGCGCCAGAGGTTTCGCGATCAATCCGGTGGACTGCCGTGATCTGGTCTGTGTCATAGTACTTTCGAAGAAGCCCGAGCGCGTGTTCCTTGAGGCCCCCATCATCGAGCGCGGTGCTAAGCAGTCCCTCTGGCTTGTCGATCACAACGAGATAGCGATCTTCATAGAGAATCGGGACTCCTGGAACGCGGGGACGGGCAAACGTTTCTTTAGCTGTGAGGACCTGACCGGCCTCTAAAGTGATGTTTTCTTTTTTAACAACAGTGCCATCAATAGCAAATCTTCCGGCCTTTAGCCAGTTTTGCAAAGTGCGCCTGGAGCTATCTGGATAGAGCTTACGGAGACCTTTGAGGAGGGGTGTTGACTCAGAGCATGTAAATTCCATGCTAGAGAGTATACATCCTCAAGAACTTTCATTGGGCTTTTTTCTAAGCTGTTTATTCTGAGAGTGTTGCGTTTTTTCTTGTCGGACCTTTGCTTGGACCTTTCTGGATCTACGCTTTTTCTGACGCCTAATTTTGTCGATGAGCTTTTGTTTTTTGCTTTTTTCTCGGAAAAGATTTTCTTCAATTTTGTCACAGAGCATCTGTCTTGCCCGATAGCGATTGAGCGCTCTTGAGCGTTCTCCTTGGCATTTGATCTCGATTTTTGAGGGGATGTGTTTAAGGTAGACGCAAGAGGAGGTTTTATTGACTTTTTGGCCTCCTTTGCCGGAGCCTAAAATAAATTTTTCAACAAGGTCTTCTTCGAAGATACCAAGAGATTTCATTCTCTTTTCAAGAAGCTCGGATGTTTTTTTAGATGGGGCCATGAATGACAGCTACAGTGTGTCTAGAAATTGCAATGAGTTTGTTTTCCTCGTTTTCGATTTTAATTTCCCATACTTGCGTTGTTCTTCCAATGTGAAAAGGTTTTGCCGTGGCTTTTAAAATCCCCTTCGTTACTGGGCGTAGATGGTTGACGTTAATCTCTAACCCGACACATTTTTTGAGTTTTTGATCGACACACAAATTCGCTGCCATACTTCCCAAAGTTTCTGCAAGCACACACGATGCGCCTCCGTGCATGCTTCCCATTGGTTGCATGTGTTTTTTTTCAACCGGCATCTTCGCAATCAGAAAATCATCTCCCGCTTCTACGTACTCGATTTCCAAAAGATCAGAGAGAGATCCTTTGCTAAATTTATTGAGCGCATCGAGGTCAATTGGATTTGTCCAGATCATGATGTTCAGTATAATACCAATGATCATAAATAACTTGCAATTTGAGCGTGTCAAAGCGGCAAATTTCGCGTATCGCAAGTCGCATTGTATTGGACAATACTATGCGACTTACGATACGTGAAATTTGCCAGCTTTCACACAGCTCAAATTGCAAGTTATTTATGATCGTTGGTATAATGTACTTGGTGTAATTTGTGCCAATTTCTTATGTTTAGAAAAACCAACATAAGCGTCGCTGCGAGGGTCACGTAGCCAAAGATAATCATCGCATCGTTGATTGCCTGAATGAAAGCCTGATTTTCAATGCTCTCTGCAATTCGGGCCTTGGCAAGCATTGCGCTATCTGCAGACCTGTCAAAAAACGTGCTGTGGTAGTGTCCTTCGAGCTTTTGAAACGTCGTTTGGACTCCCGGAAGAGAGGTGTTTGTTTGCTCTCCAAAGCGCACGGCATGAAAAATCTGTCTCTTGATAACGATCATGGAAACCAGCGTGCCCCCATAAGTCCCTCCTACTTGGCGAAAGAAGGTAAGAAGCGTTGCCGCTTTATTTTCGAACTCTTTGGGGACGGCATGAAGAGCTTGTACAGTGACAGGACCCAAGGCAATCCCCAGGCCAATTCCTCGAAGGAGGAGAATGGGGATGATTTGATGGGGGCCTGTAAGATGGCTTAAGGTGTTATTGAGAAAGTAGCTGTAGATGAGCAGAGAGAGCCCAAATATGCTGACAATGGGGACGGGGATTTTTTTGATCAGCGCGCTTGCAATGATGCTAAAAAGAGCGAGGGGAATTCCGTAAACAATCCCAATTTTTCCAGCAATAAAGCGGTCATAATGCAAGCCATCGATCATGTATTCCATCATCGTTCCTGCGGTTGCAAAAATCGACATCCCCAAAAGGAACATTGTCAGGCAAGAAAGGGAATATGTTGGATTTTTAAAAAGCTCCAGAGGAAGCGTCGGGTTTTTATTGTGCGTTTCTATGTAAACAGTTACGCAAAGCGAAACAAAAGCGATGCCAAAACCGCTTAGAATGAGGGGGGAGAGCCATCCACCATCTGTAGATGGCATAGGACCATAGGTTAAAGCAATCAGAAGGGAGCCAACAAAAATTGCAAAAGAAAGAGATCCAAATAGATCAAATTTGCAAAGCGTTTTTTTCTCTGTGTCTTCGTGAACTAAAGAGCAAGAAATAAGCGCTGGCAAGGAGACGGAAGCAACAAGAATAAAAATCCAGCGCCAGGAGACAAATTGCGTGAGGTATCCAGACAAAGGGAGCCCGATTGCAAACCCAGCGCCAAAAGCGGCACTGATGTAGAGAATAAGAGCAAAGGGGAGT
This sequence comes from uncultured bacterium, assembly GCA_965370365.1. Taxonomy (GTDB): domain Bacteria; phylum Chlamydiota; class Chlamydiia; order Chlamydiales; family SM23-39; genus DAIDHZ01. The sequence continues at coordinate 25,296 of CBDUSP010000009.1, forward strand.
TTTTTTGGAGAGAGGTTTTGGGTAATTGTTGCAAGGCCGACAGGGAAAATGAATCCAGATCCAACCCCCTCAAAAAAACGCGCAATTGCAATCATGGGAAAGTTTATCGAGCATGCGGCTAAAATGCTTGCAAGGATAAGAATGACGATACCGAGAGCAAACATTGTTTTATAGCCAAAACGATCGGCAAACCAGCTAGCAGATGGGACAATTGTGTTAATGCCAAGTAAGTTGAGCGTTGTGAGCCAGGTTGTTGTTCGATTGCTTAGGGCCAATTCTCCGCGGATCCCTCCTTCTGCAATGATCGTGCTTACCGTTGATAAAACAGCTAAGAAGGTAACAAGTAAAATGTTCGTTAAAAGAAGGACTATGTAGGTGGGTTTTTCGCGTGAGATGAGTCCTGGTTTGGCCCAAGACATTATTTCACCTTGATATCGACTTCAACAGACATCCCAGGATAAAGGTAGAGCGGATTTTTGGCATCTGAGGTATCGAGAAGGATTTTGATGGGGACCCTTTGAACGACTTTTGTAAAATTGCCAGTCGCGTTGTTGGGAGGGACCAAAGCAAATCGAGATGCGGCTGATGCCATGACTGAGTAGACGGTTCCTGTAAAGGGAGTGTCTGGATAGGCATCGATGTGCACTTTGACAGAGTCACCAGGACATACATTTTTAACTTTTGTCTCTTCAAAATTAGCTGTTATCCAAATGTCTTGAGTGTCGGTTAAGGCAAAGAGAGGTTGACCAAACTGAATGGCATCTCCAGCAACGACCCATCTTTTTGCAATGGAGCCATCGCGAGGAGCGTAGACTTTTGTGTGGCGAAGAAGTTCTTCAATAACACCGAGCTTTGCAATTCCGTTTGTATGGTTTGCGAGTGAAACCTTGTAATCTGCTTCTGCAAGAAGAAAGTCTTTCTCAATCTCATCAAACTGAATAAATGAGATGATCTCATTTTTATACTCATTCAATGCGACGGTATAAATATCTCTCATTTTTGCGACTTGGATGCATTTAAGCTGAACCTGTTTTTCTAAAAGCTCGACCATGGTAAAGGCATCGGCCTTTTGAGAGAGGTAGATGCTCTCGTCTAATTGGCATAAGAGGTCTCCTTTGTCGACGATGTCTCCCTCGTCGACAAAAAGGGTGATGATGCGTGCGTTGATATCAGAGCTAATTGAGATTTGATACCCGTTGAGATAGGCATCATTTGTCCAGACAAAATGGCGATGATGGTAGAACCAAAATCCGAAAATGGGAATGCAAATTAAGAGCACTATACCAAATAGCGCTCTTTTCCAAAAATGCACATCCTTCTTTTTAGGAGGAGATTCTTCATCTTGGCTCATGCTTGAGTAAACCCTAACCACACAAGGTAAAGAGCAATTACAAACCAAACCCAAGCGCAGAACAGGAAGCCCTTATTCTCCATGAGTCCTTTAAAGAACTTAACCATGGCTTTTGGGAAGAAGAGGAGCATGAGTCCTCTTAAAGCCATAATCCATCCGATGAGGGTGATCAACACTGGCCACTTGCAGACCCATAAATCATGGGGGATGAGGATGATCAAACCGATGATCAGGCTTTTACAACCAATTGTTGCAAGAAGCGCTGGGCTTGCCATGATCTCATGTACGATTTTTTTGAATCGATTCTGCTGAATTAGGGAAGCTAAGCTTATAGCAAGTAAGTAAAGGCCGATGATTTGGGCGAAAAAAATAGACAGACACATAAATATATTCTCCACTTTCAAATAACTTCTGTTTATCAGATTGGGGAATTTAAATGTCTTGGAAAGAGTCGAAATTTTGTTGGGGGGTGTAATTGCTTTAGTTTAAGTGGCTTGTGTTTTTGTTGGTTTGGCTGCCTTTGTTAAGTAAATTATTTCCGTGCTAATTAAAATTAAGCCAACTACAAACAAATTACTTAGCGTTTTTATAATTTGCGATATTGTTTATTATTTATCGCAAGAGATATGTATGGGATTTAATTTATGACAGCATTTTCACCCTCAATTCACCAGCGGTCTTCTTCGCAAGAGTTTTTTCGAGCTTCCTCTTTTTCATCAGTAGATAGTGGGGGGGAGGGTTCCTCTGGGGTGAGAGCGATAGTAGCGTCGGTCATCGCTCCCTCTAAGGCCCCTGTTAGAGTTCTGGGGGGAATAGCCAGCCTGTTATTAGGCGAGAAATCTTCTTTGCTAGAAGAAGACCAGCCTCTTCCAGCTTTTTCAGAAGAAGGACGTGAGGCTTATTTGGCAGATATGGATGCCCGTTTGGAACAATATAAGAGGGATGCAAGGAGAGCCGCGTATACTGCTCAAAGTGAGTATAGTGCTCATATAGTAACCGGGGGTTTCGGTGGGGGTGACCCGGGGACACCCCTTTTTCCTGAGGAGAATGAGGGAGTTTCTCCATGTTCCTCGAAAGCTCCCGAGACGCAATCTACTTCTATCCGAGGTTCTTCTTTAGCATTATCAAGCTCATCGACTTCATTGGGGGAGAATAAAGAAGAAGATGATGATAGTCCGGTGCCTTCGTGGCGAGAGTTTGAAGTTGCCAAAAAAGACCGCCTTCGCAACCAACAGAGGAGGCCTGGGTCTTGCTCTCCGGCTTTGTCACTTTCTTCTACTCCATTATCACCTCTGGTGATGAGAGGGCAGCAGGGAGTCTCACCTAATATAGAGCTTGATGAGCATCAGGCAAAACACTCCCCAAACTATTATCTGCCCGCATGTTCATCAAAAGGCAACAAATTTGCTCCGGAGGATTCTTCGATTGAGGCACTGAAAAAAATGGTGGATGAGCTTCTTCAGTCAGAAGATCTAGAATGCTTTAATCGCGCTCCTGGACTAGAGGAGTCTTCTCAGCCAAGCGAGATCCATGTGCCTATTAGTAAAAAATCTGATTATTTCCGGTACGAGGCGTTTCGTGTTATTGCGGCATACAGTCAGGCAAAAAACACTTGGGAATTTCACTTTTTCCCACACAAGGATTATCGCGCAAAATAGGAAAAGCTCATTTTGTAGGCATCCTCTCAGAAATATCCCTTTTGAAAAAGGTTTGAAAAAATTCCCAATTTTTTGTACGATTCTGATATTCTTTTTCCTTTTTAAGGCAAAGGGATAGTCTTGTTCTTTTGTGGGGACTTAGCTCAGTTGGTAGAGCACCTGATTTGCATTCAGGGGGTCAGGAGTTCGAATCTCCTAGTCTCCATATCTTAAGCGGTTGTAGCTCAGTTGGTTAGAGCGCGACACTGATAATGTCGAGGTCCCAAGTTCAAATCTTGGCAGCCGCATCCACGTACCTGGCAAGAGAGATCTTATCAGGGTTTTTTAGAGAAAAAATTCAAATTGAGATTGATAAGAGAGGGGTAATGTATGGGAAATGGTGTGAGTAGGCCGATGCCTGTTGTCGGGGGAACCTATACCGGTAGACAAGTTGCAGGCGCGTGTTTCGTAACTGCTGCTGCCTCTTCTGTAGTTACATTGGCTGTTCGTTCATTTTTTTCAGAAACGAATACGAAGAATACATCACCGAATGATGATGCAGTGCTTGTGCCTAAACCTTTTCTCACTATTAATCACATAGAAGGTTTTTCGTCAGTTCCTACTGGAACGACTCTTGATAACTTATCATTGAAATTGGGATCAGATCCGTCTTCTTTAGAGACCAGCGTTTTGGCTTTCGTAACAAAAAACAACGGGGCCAAAGTTGCGCATGTCGAAATTTGTCATCACGACTGTGTGTCTGGCGATAGTCTTTATAATAATCTTTCAATGATATCTAACAATGGGCTTCAAGTTGTTGGCTTGACAATTAGCGACTATTCTCTCAGTTCCAAAGACTCTCTTGATCTTAAAAAATTAACCAATACAGGGAATAGTCTAAATACATTCCATCTAATAGCCGACTCTTCTTCACGACAAGTGGAAACTCTGACGGATAGTGAAAAGCTTATCAAGAGTTTAGGAGATCTTCGTTTGAAAACTCTCAGATTAACAGACTTTCCAGAGGGATCTGTTGGAGTTAACTATCGAGACTTCTCGCATTTGCAGGAGCTTGAAGAGCTGCACTGGAAGGTTCTTCCCAAGAAGCAGCCGGACAACTTAGTAATATCGACCATACTCAGTACACTAACCTCACCAAAAGCATCTTCACTTTCGATTGATCCAGCTGTAGCTGGTTTAAAAAGTAGCGTAAAAGTCTTTTTGACATTCCAAGGCGAAAAACAGCCAACTGAAGATGAAGTGCGCAAAGCGTTTAAGACAGCAGTAGATGCCGCCCGTCAAAAGTCTACGAATCAAAGCGAGACAGGTCCTAAGCTTGTCCTTGCAGATAAAGAACATACCTATCCTTATTCAGGGATAGCCTCTGCAGCTCAGAGCAGTTAGATAAGTTGAAGCTTTGATGAAGTGGACATTTTACGGGATGAGACAAGCTCACCGATAAGCGTCTCGAAGTTGCAGCTGTGCACTTTTACTTGTTGCAGCGTTCCAATAAGACTTTCTGGACCTTCGAAGATTACCTTCTTCCAGCACCTTGTTCGTCCTTTAAGCATTCGCTTGTCTTTACTTCGACCTTCAACGAGAACCTCATAGGTTTCTCCGAGCATTTTTGCACGGATCTCTCCGCCAATTTTATTTTGCAGCTCGAGAAGGCGATGGAGACGATCCTGTTTTACTTCCTCTGGAATATCATCTTTCCAGCGAATCGCTGGCGTTCCTTTGCGTGGGCTGTATGCATAGAAAAACCCGACAGAATAGCGGATGTCAGCAAGGGCATCGTAGGTTTCTTGAAACTCTTCTTCGGTCTCTGTTGGAAACCCAACGATGATATCCGTTCCTAAAGAAACATTGGGAACGATCTCTTTTAATCTACGCACTTTTTCAAAGTACTCTTCTTTTGTGTAGATGCGGTGCATCTTTTTTAAGATGCGACTGGATCCCGCTTGAATGGGGAAATGCACATACTCACAAAGAGAGGGTAAGTCTCTCACCGCAAACATGAGATCTTCTGTAATATCCACCGGGTGAGAAGTTAAAAAACGAACGCGGGGGGCTCCAGGAATTTTATCAATCTGATAGAGAAGATCATGGAAAAGACAGGACCACTCAGGTTTGTCTTTGCCGTAGCTGTTGACGTTTTGTCCGAGGAGGGAAACCTCTTTGTATCCCTCATCGACGAGTTTTTTGCACTCCTCAACGATGCTTTCCGGAGAGCGGGAGACCTCTCCTCCTCGCGTGTAGGGAACAACGCAGTATGTGCAGTACTTATCGCAGCCTCGAATGATTGAAATATAGGCTTTGACCTTGTCATCCCTTTTTGCGACGAGATAGTCAAGGTTGTCCTCGTATTTGTCCTCGGTTTTATAAACCTGACGCCCTGTGTAGAGAACCTCATCGAGAACCACATCAAGATCAGTGATATTATTGGTTCCAATGATGAAATCAAGGTGAGGGAACTTGCGAAAGAGGGACTCTTTTTTTGCCATGGCCATACAGCCAGTAACGCCGATAATGTGTCTTTTTTTTCCGCGCCCGAGCTTTCCAAGTTTGCCCATGACTTTTCTCTCGGCAAGATCGCGGATAGAGCAGGTGTTAAAGAGAAGGATGTCTGCGTTTTCCTCGTCCTCTGCCAGAGTCAATCCCCGCTTTTCGAGCTGGCCTGCCATGACCTGAGTTTCTAGCTCATTCATCTGACAGCCGTAGGTGCGAATCAAATAAGTTTTTGGATCATTTGTCATAAGGGAAGTATTTTATAGAAAGCAGAAGGGGGAGGCAAGCCTTTCTTGAAATCCACGTATCAAAAAATCTTTGAAGGTGAAAAACCCCTTTTAGGAAATAGGTAAAATGCGCTATGCTGTTGTTTTCATTTAGTTTGAAGGATTTCTAGATATGAATCACAATCAAAAGACCTCTATTTTGACAAAAGCTCAGGCTTTGTCCTCTAGGAAATGGTTTCTTTTTGACGCCGAAGGAAAGACTTTAGGCCGCTTTGCTTCAGAAATTGCAAAGGTTCTCAGGGGCAAACATCGCCCTGGTTTCACAGCAAACGTTGATTGCGGCGATGGCGTTGTCATCATTAACGCTGAAAAGATTGCAGTTACTGGAATGAAAGAGGCGCGTAAGGTTTACAGCCACTACACTGGGCATATTGGAGGACGACGAGAAACTCCCTACAGAACGATGCTAGCGCGTAAGCCAACGTATATTTTGGAAAGAGCAATTAAGGGGATGATGCCGAAGACTCGCTTAGGCGGACAGCAGGTGAAAAAGCTTAGGATCTTTGCCGGTCCAAAGCATTCGATGATGGCGCAGACCCCAACACCAGTAAATATTTAAGGAATCGAGCATGACGAAAGTAGAAGAGACACTTGGAACGGGGCGTAGAAAGACTGCAGTGTCTTCCGTCCGTCTCAGACGAGGGACAGGGATCATCGATGTAAATGGACGTGGATTTGAGGAGTATTTTCCTCTCCAACTCCAGAGAGATCTAATTTTAGCTCCGCTAGTTAAGTTTTCTGATGTGAATAAAGTGGATCTTATCGTCCGTGTTAATGGCGGAGGCCTCGAGTCTCAAGCAAATGCCACCCGTCTTGGAATCAGCCGTGCTCTTTTAAGCAAAGATGAGGGCCTTCGAGCGGACCTAGGGCAGCTCGGGTTTTTGACTCGTGATTCACGGAAGAAAGAGCGTAAAAAGTACGGACGTAAGAAAGCCCGTAAACGCTTCCAGTTCTCTAAACGATAATTCTTGTTTACAGTCTTTGTATGAAAAAAGCGATTTGCTCGAAAGGGCAAATCGCTTTTTTTTAAAATCCGTAGATGGAGCTGTATTTGTTTTTGAGATAGGCGCAGTACGCTCCTTCGTGAAGCGTTTTCCCTGTGATTTTTTTGGTAAGCTGGTCTGTGTTGTACATTTTGCCCCAAGCATGCACGTTCTCTTTGAGCCATATTCGTACAAACTCCAAATCCCCCGAGGCGATTCGAGTTTCCCAATCCGCGTGATCTTTTGCAAAAGCCCCCAAAAGTTGAGCTGCCATCACATTGCCAAGAGCATAGGTTGGAAAGTAGCCAAAGTCGCCAAGAGACCAGTGGATATCTTGCAGACACCCCATCGCATCATCCGGAGGAACGATTCCGAGAAGCTCTTTCATTTTTTCCCTCCAAGCGTCAGGAAGATCGTCCACCTGAAGAGTTCCGTTGATCAGCTCTTTTTCAAGCTCAAAGCGGAGAATCACATGAAGGCAGTACGTCACTTCATCTGCCTCTACCCGGATAAAGGAAGGCTCTACTTTGTTGATGCCTTGATAAAACTTTGTTAGAGAAACATCTTTGAGCCCCGGAAGTTGTTTTTTTAGTTTGGGGTAGAAAAATTTCCAGAAGGGGAAATTGCGCCCAATGAGCGTTTCCCAAAAGCGCGATTGACTCTCATGTACACTTAAAGATGTCGCCTCACAAAGAGGCGTTCCAAAATGCGCAAGCGGCAGTCCCATCTCATACATCGAATGGCCAGCTTCATGCAGGACAGAAAACACATTGCTTATGAAGCCGTTTGGGAGAATTCTCGTTGTAATACGGCTGTCATGAGGATGCATGGCAGTTGAAAAAGGATGAGAGGAAAGATCAAGTCTTGTGTACTGCTTTTCCATCGGAAGAATGTCGAGAAGGTCCTTTCCAATTGCAATTTGCGTCTCATCATTAACTTTTTTATGGAGAAAGCGATTGTCGATTTGTTTTGCGTTTCTAATCTTGTTTAAAAGAGGGGATAGCTCTTTTTTTAAACCCCCAAAGATCGTCCCTACGCGAGAGGTTGTCATGCAAGGCTCATAGTTTTTTAAAAGAGCGTCATAAGGATGTTCTTCATACCCGAGAATGTCCACTTTTTGCCTTGCTAGATCGATAATTTTTTTCAAGAACGGGGCAAAGAGTTTGAAGTTTTTTTCCTTCCGTGCAGTGGCCCAAACCTGACCAGATTCAGAAGTCGTTTGAGAAAACGTTTTTACAAAAGAGGTGGGGAGTTTTGTATCCCGCGTAAAATCGCGATGCCACTCCCGCAACGTTGCAAGTTGTACCTTCGAGAGCCCTTTGATTTTTGGTGTTCCTGTAGAAAGATGAACAAGCGATCCCAAAAGTGTTTTAAAGCGCCGTCCTGTTTTTTCATCGTGGATAAGGCCTGAAAGCAGGGAGATTTGTTCACAGCGAGAAGTAATAGCTCCCTCTGGCATGTATGTTTCTTGATCCCAGTGAAGCAGAGCTAAAATGGAATGATACGTGTGGATTTTTGTAGAGAGTTCTTTTAACTCAAGGAAGGCTTTTGGTGTTTTTTTCATAAACAAGAAAGTAGCTTAAAGCGTAATTTTGCTCTAGATCTTTATGAATCGAGGGAGACCGATTGCAAATGCAGCGAGCATCGGTCCCCAAATTGCTAAAAAACTTGAAATAACATGATTTTCCGCCAGAATAAACATCCCTTCCAAAACAGTCATAAATCCAACGAACACAAATAAAGAACTTGCGGTGATGAGAAACAGGGGTTTTAGCCTGGAAAAGCACATGATAAAAGGGGTGACTAAGATCAACACCAAAAAGCAAAGCATTGGAGATGCAAGTTTGTGATGAAGATAGCAAAGCGCATTTTGTTTCTCGGAGGTTTGTTTAAGTGCCTGCGTGAAAAGAAGAGACAGGGGCCGGTTTTCAAAAGGGATAAAAGGCTGTAAATGAACATCAGAATCTAAGACAAGATCAGGAAATGCTTTTGTTTCAAAGCTTTCGGTTTTTTCGAGTTTTCCTTCCGATGTTCTTTGGAATCGATCCACAAATCTACCTTCAATTGAGGGGCCGGTTTTTAAGAATTTCATGTGCCAAAGATCTTTGCTACTTTTAATCCAAAAAACATCAAAGAGCTCATTGTCATTCATCTCTTGGTAGACAAGCTCGGTTTTGTCCTCAAGAGGAATGCTAAAGAGATGCGGTGTATCTGCTTTTTTTTGTCTCTTTGTATGCTTGCTTCGAAAACCACTTGCAAACTCTTGCGATTTGGGAGCGAGCCACTGCTGATTTGCATAGGAGACAAACGTGAGAAGTCCTGCAAAAATAAAGAACGGAACGAGAATTTTTTTACGAGAAAGGCCTGCCATTTGCAAAGCAACAAGCTCGTTATGGGTGTTTAAATCGAGCACAACTTTAAGGACCCCAAGCAAAAAAGTGAGGGGAAGGAAAAATTCAAGGTAATTTGCAAAGTTATAGAAGTAGTAGATCGCAATATCTATAATCCCAATGAGTCCATGAGAAAAAAAACGAACCCCATGTATGGATAGGTCTAACAGTGTAAATATCAAAAAGATACAGAGAAGAAAAAACGCAAAGGTTTTTGCTATTTTGTCAAAGAGGTAGCGTTGATAGAGCATATTAAGAGTTCACCTTCCTTATACTTAAGGTCCAAAGAAGGGGATGGGGCAAAAGAAAGATGGCAAGAGCTGTAAGTGGGGCCCCCTTAAATTCTTTGCCGAGCAAATAGCTCATCATGAGACCAAGAGCAAGTCCTAGGGCTTTGAAGAGGTTTTTTCTAGATGGGTTTCTTACGTGTCCGATGCCATATGCGCAGCCAAGAAGGGTGAACGTGAATACGGCGCAAGATAAAGTAATTCTTCGAAGAATGTCGACAAAGCTCTTTTTTGCGATTTTTGCCTTTTCTTGTCCATGAAGACGAAGCATGGGAAGCTCTAAGGACGCAGGATCTAGACGAGGGCGGTGTTTTTTTAAAGTCGATGAAAGAGCGCTTGCATCGGTTGTCATCCATGATTGGTTTTCGATGACAAGGGAATCAAAGTTTTCAGGATTTTCAGGGTGGATGTGAGTGATGAGGGCGACATCATGACCTTCAAGCTGGGAGTCCAAAACACTCAATTTTTTTGCGCTCACAAGAGAGAGGCGGTCCTGGCTTTGATTGTGTGTGATTAAAAATAAGTCCTTGGCAATTTTTCCATCGTTACTAAGGCGCATTTTGATATAACTGTCTTTTGCCTTGATAAGATTTTGTCTTTGCAGAAGAACAAGAGGGTTGGAGGAGGTCTCGTAATAGATGAGCTCCTTGGTCGCTCTTCTACAGAAGGGGGAGATTTCCGCACAAAGGTTAAACGTTAAAAGGCCAAGGAAAACGGATGCGAGAAGGACAGGGGTAAGGATCGTGCTTAACCGAATGCCGGAGGCCCTCAAGGCTGTAAGCTCAAAAGATCGACTCATTTTTTGAAACAGCAGAAGAGACGCAATCAGTGCGGATAAAGGAAGGGCAATGGGTAAAATAAGGGGGGCTTGATACAGAGCAAAAAGGAGCGTTTTCCCAAGGCTTGCGCTCAAAGCTCCAAACCTTGCGATCTCCTTAAACCGAGAGACGAGAAGAATGAGGACAAAGGAGCAGGCAGACAGAGAAAAGATGCGCAGAAAACCAAATAAGAGGTAGCGCCATAAAATTGGCATGTTCGCATTCCTTGACCGAGATTCCAGGGGCTCTTTATAATCGATCTCATGAAAAGAGTAAAAGAGTTTCTCTATAGGCACTGGGATCAAACGAGTCCTTTACTCCTCGGTCTTTCAGGGGGGCCAGATTCAAAAGCTCTCCTCTATGGGCTTTTAGATGCTGGATGTAAAACACTTCATATTGCCCATATAGATCATGGGTGGAGAAAAGAGAGTGCGCAAGAGGCTGCGATCCTTAGGAAGGAAGTGGAAGGGTTAAAGCTTCCCTTTTATTCCACAAGGCTTGAAAAAGTCCCTCCTTGTAACTTGGAGGACGCCGCAAGGAAAGAGCGTATCCTTTTTTTTCGCTCCCTCTTTGAGGAGATCCCTTTTCAAGCGCTGATTTTGGGCCATCACGCAGATGACCTTGCCGAGACGATTTTAAAGCGCGTCTTTGAAGGGGCCCACCTTCCCTTCCTTGGCGGGATGCAATCAGTTGGGTCTTTAAATAAAATGATTGTTTGGCGTCCTCTATTGAGTATGCAAAAAAAAGAACTGATGGCTTTTGTTGAAGAAAAGGGGCTAAAGCCCTTTTTAGATCCTACAAATAAAGATCCCACATATCTCCGCTCTCGATTAAGAGAGGAAATGTTCCCCTTTTTACAGAAAAGTTTTGGGAAAAATATCATGGGGAATCTCTGCCTTCTCTCTGAAAGAGCTGCGGAGCTTCGCCTTTATCTCGACGGAAAAATTGCAGGTTCTGAGGTGAAGAGAAAGGGAAGGGATGTGGAAGTCTCTCTAGAGGGTCTTGCGCGGATCGAGAGGAGGCACCTGCTCCAGAAAGTAGGAGCGGAAGAAAACCTTTCCTTCTCAAGATATGTTCTAGAGCAGGTGCTTGACTTCGTCGATGCAAAGCAAAAGAGAAAGGTGTTTTTATCCCCCTTCTGGATTGTAAGTGGGAGAGGGAATGTGATGTTTTTAAAGGAATAACTCTCTTGTTTTCAGTTGGTTGTGAACCTTCTTCTTAAGAGAAACAGACAATTTATTCCCTTTTTGCTATTAGAAACTTTTAGAGGGGTCTGTCGTCCCCTTAGGAGACACTGATTCATTGCTTTGCCAGGGATTCGCTCCAAAAGCGCCGAAAAAGTTAATTTGGAAACCGAAAATTAACTGCATTCAGTTATTGTAGGTTGAGAATTAACTTTTTCGGTGAATTTT
>CBDUSP010000010.1:0-31865 GCA_965370365.1 uncultured bacterium
CAACAACGACGGTTGATTTTGTACTTAATCCAAATCCAGGAACAATCGCCGGGACGGTCACTGGTTCGTCAAACCCGTTAGCAGGGGCTTTGATTGAGGTATTTCAAGGCCCTATTCTGATTGCATCAACGCTAACAGATGCACTTGGAGAGTATACAATTGGAGGCTTGGCTCCAGGAAGTTATATAGTTGAAGCCCTCGCTAGTGGTTTTCAAGACGCGGTTGTAGGAGCATCTGTTACATCGGGAGCAACAACGACGGTTGATTTTGTACTTAATCCAAATCCAGGAACAATCGCCGGGACTGTTATAGATTGCACGAACCGCCCGCTGCGTGGGGCCGGTGTAAGCGTTTTCGATGGGTCGATTTTAATTGGTTTTGCTCTGACAGATCCGAGCGGAAAATATAGCATTCCTAATCTTGCTGTAGGAATTGTTACGGTGACAGCGAGTAGTTCGAGTTTCGAGACTGGAGTTGCTCAGGCAATTGTAGTTGGAGGGATAACAACGACTGTAAACTTTAATTTGATCTCTCAATCGTTGCCCCCAGAGCAAATTCGGGGTAGCATTATCAACGATCAATATTTTACACAGGTCGATCATGTCCATGTAATTAAGTGGTCGGCAAGTCCTACACTCTGTATCACAAACTATCTTATTTATAGAAATGGGGAATTAATTAGTTCCGTGTCGCCTGAAACTTTAACATTTTTAGACCACGGAAGGAATGGGAAAAGAGATACATATGCTATTGTGACAGTGAATCAAGTTGGAGAGCTCAGCACCTCTGTCACAGTCACAATAGATTGATAATTGTGTACTACGCTCATAATTCCCTAATATTTTGAGCGTGAATTGTACTTCTTCACAGGACTGAAATCCATCCGATGCTCTGGGCAGGGACCCCATGTTTCAAGCGCTTCCATATGAATCTTTGTCCCATATCCCTTGTGTTTTTTAAAGCCGTACTCCGGCCATTTTTCATCAATTTTCTCCATTATCCGATCTCGCAGGACCTTTGCGATAATAGAGGCTGCTGCAATTGAGACGGAGAGGGCATCTCCTCCGATGATCGTTTCTCTTGGAGTTGAAAAAAGCGGAGATCTGTTGCCATCGATGAGAAGATAGTCGGGGACTTGCTCCATCGCATCGACCGCTCTTTGCATGGCGAGGAAAGTGGCCTGGAGAATATTGATCTCATCGATCTCTTTTGCGCTAGCTTTCCCCACACCAAAGATGACTCCTGGTGTATTTTTCAGTTGTTCAAACAAGAGTTCTCGTTGTTTAGGGGTAAGCTTTTTACTGTCATTGAGAGAGTCAAAAGCAATGCCTGGAGGTAAGATACAGCTCGCTGCAACTACAGGTCCAGCAAGGGGGCCGCGCCCTGCTTCGTCAATGCCGGCAATTGCTTTAAAGCCTTTGGAAGCTAGTCGTTCTTCAAAAAGAGAGTGGGGAGACATATCGGAGAGAGTATGTCAAAGAATCTTTTATTTTGCGAGGAACCAGAGAAACGCAAAGGCAGCGGCGACTTTTACGCCGATGATGAGGAGGATCCTGTGGAAGTGACGATCCAAAAAGGATTTTACCTGATCGCCCCAAATCATCATGGACCCGCCAATCAGAGCAAACCGAAGCAGTCTTGCGCACAGAAAATACGAAATAAAAGGGAGAATCCCCAAACGAAATGCTCCTGCAGAAAGAGTCAGAACTTTGATTGGGAAGGGAAGAAGAGCCCCGATGAAAACCATCCAGCTTTCATAGCGTTGGAATTGAAGAGAAATTTTTGCAAATGAAGCTGAGGAAACGATGTGAGGCACAATGTAAGGGCCTACGAGATCCCATACAAAATGGCCAAGGAGATATCCTACAAGCCCGCTTACAGTGGATGCAGCAGCCGCCAGTATAATGTAAGAAAATATTTTTCTTCGGTTCTGAAGGCAAAAGAACATTAAAACAGCATCAAGAGGCAAAAAGAGGGTGATTTCAAGAAAAAAGAGGACGCTGATCCAAAACGTTGAGCGTTTGGACTCTGCCTTCAAAATGGCCCAATTATAAAGTTTTGTTGTCTGGCCTTTCATCTCTATCTCTTAATCTGGGCCTCAGTTTAATTGTTTTGCGCTTTAAATTAAATAGGGTAAAGAAATTTTTATTTAAAAAGATTTGGAAGGAGCTGTCTAGGAATGTCTAAGGGCTGTTGAAAGAGATTGAACTTGTCCATAAGGTCTTTCATCATGAGTCTGAAAATGGCTTTTTCAATCTCCCCGATGGGGATGCCGGTCTCATTAGAGATATTGTGGAATTGCATCCTTCGGATGGTTGGATACCGTTTTTTTCGTCCATTTGCTTGGACAACTTCAACGGTCAGGTTTTCAAGAACCAAGGTTCGAATAAGGTAGTCTCTCCCTTCCGCCTTTGAGGAATCTTCCTCTCCGAGCATGTGTGTCCAGTTTGTCGTGCCATCTTGATAGTATTCAAGTCCGACAAAGATGTTTGCAATGTTGATCTGATCGATAATAAGGGGGTTGTTCAGGATTTTGGGGGTCTCTGTAGAGACATCGATTGTTTTTGCAGAAAAAGAGGTGTGTGTTCTGGAGTTAGAAGGTGTTCCAATCCAAAGGTCTTGGATATCGATCTCCGTTTTTGTAATGTCTAAAACTTGAATGTCGACGGGGACGCCACCTAAGTGTTTTGAGATGAAGTGAGCGGCAACAGAGGTTCTTTTTTCCCAAACAAGCCACGAGGCTCCGAGTAAGATGAGAATAAGAGCTACAACAATCCCGATAATTTTGCGCATAATCATTTGAATAAACGATTTAGGCTATTTCAAGCAAATATACCGAACCCTTGAGCTGAGTTCGGTACTAATCCTATCCAGTAACTGCTTTGATAGCTGCTTTGGTAGCCTCATCTGAGCATGTCTGAACACTTGCTTTCAAGCTCGGCTTAAAGGCATTCGTAAGCACAGTAACCACTTTTGAGATTGTCTGAACACTTGCTTTCAAGATCGGCTTAAAGGCTGTTTCTAAGTCTGCCCTAAAGAACCAGCCAAGTAGTCCAACAGTCGCAATTGTGAGGGTTGTTCTTGGGTGATTCCAACAGGGAGTCCCGACTGTTTTAACCGCATCAACAGTAGCACTTGCAACTTTCTTGGTGTAAGCAACTGTGTCAGATACAAGTACAGAGACTTTTTCAGGAACGAAGATTGTCGCAAACACAGCGCCGGCAAGAACAGGAACTGCTATATGAGGGGAATTATGGATTGTTTCAACTGCTTTCTTCGCAAGTGGAGCTACATAACTTGTCAAAAGAGGGATAGAACTGATTACCTTAGTTACTCTTTCTAGGAGGGCATTTCCTGCAAAACCTTCAAGTGCTGAAGAGTAATCCATGTCAGAGAGGGTTTTTACTACAATCCCTACAGGAACTCCTGCTCCTAGAACCCATCGGATCATAGAAGGAAGTGTATATGCATAGCTCTGACCTACGTTATTGAGGATCTTTGCCCGAATGTTTGGATGGATTTTCCTCTGATCAATTTCACTGAGGCCCTTTAATATTTCTGCCGCTACGCCGCCAACGCTGTCTGTTGGTATGTTGATTTTATAGAATTCGTTTCCAATCGAATCAAATTCTCTTGTAACAACGGCATCACCTGGATATAAATTAATAGAGACTTCTGAACTCATAATCTTCCTTTATATGTTTTCGCTAATAATATAATAAGTAAGGCTGTTTTATGTCTACTGTATTCATTTTTATAAAAAAAGGGCCCAAGGAAATCCTTGAGCCCTTTAAAACAAGATAGTTGGGACTAAAAATTCAATTAATAGTCCATGCCAGCGCCCGCAGGGACAGCATCTGGTTTTTCTTGGATCTCATCTGTAATGATCGCCTCTGTTGTGAGGAGAAGACCTGCGATCGAAGAGGCAAACTGGATTGCGCATCGAACGACCTTTGTTGGGTCGATGATCCCTTTTTCTACCATATCCACGTAAGCATCTTCTCTTGCATCATAGCCTTCATGCTTTTTCATAGAAGTTACTTTTTGAACAATAATAGATCCTTCTTGACCAGCATTCTCAGCAATTTGTCTTAAGGGGTAGGAAAGCGAGCGTGCGATGATCTCTGCACCGAGCTTGGTATCTCCCTTAAGGCCAGCAATTGTCTTTTCAAGCGCGCTTAAAGAGCGAATGAGCGCTGTCCCGCCACCAGGAACAATCCCCTCTTCAACGGCAGCTTTTGTCGCTTCTTTCGCATCATCTACGCGATCTTTTTTCTCTTTCATTTCAACTTCTGTTGCAGCGCCAACGCGAATCACGCCGACTCCACCAGAGAGCTTTGCAAGGCGCTCTTGAAGTTTTTCTTTGTCATAGTCAGATGTTGCTTCCTCGATCTGTCTTTTTAAAAGAGCTACGCGATCTTGAATCGCTTTTTTATCTCCTGCGCCATCGATCAAGGTTGTGTCGTCTTTTTTGACGAGCACTTTTTTAACGGTTCCAAGCATATCGATTGTGACTTTATCGAGCTGGATGCCAAGCTCTTCACTCACGAACTGTCCACCTGTTAGAATCGCGATATCTTCAAGCATTGCTTTGCGTCTATCACCAAAGCCTGGAGCTTTTACAGCAACGACTTTAAGCCCTGCGCGAAGTCGATTGACAACGAGTGTTGCAAGTGCCTCACCATCAATGTCTTCTGCGATAATGAGAAGGGGTTTTCCAGATTCTGCAACGGTTTGGAGAACGGGAAGGAACTCTTTCATTGAAGAGATTTTTTTCTCGTAAATAAGAACGTACGCGCTTTCGTATTCGCACACGAGGGTCTCTGGATTTGTTGCGAAGTAGGAGGAGGCGTATCCACGATCAAAACTCATCCCTTTAACAACCTCAAGTGTTGTTTCAAAGCCTTTTGCTTCTTCAACGGTGATTGTTCCGTCTTTGCCAACCTTTCCCATTGCCTGTGCAATGATCGATCCAATCTCAGAATCGCCATTTGCGGAAATGGTTGCGACTTGCTCGATTTCCTTAGAGTCTTTGATGGGCTTGCTCATTGTTTTGAGCTCATCTGTGACGGTTTTTACTGCAAGTTCAATCCCTTTTTTGATTTCCATTGGGTTTGCGCCGGCTGTTACATTGCGAAGGCCTTCAGTGTAAATGGCTTCTGCAAGAACTGTTGCAGTTGTTGTTCCGTCGCCGGCTGTATCGGCAGTTTTACTGGCCACTTCTTTGACCATCTGCGCGCCCATATTCTCGTGCTTATCTTCAAGTTCGATCTCTTTTGCAACGGTAACTCCGTCTTTTGTGATTTTTGGGGAGCCGAATTTTGAGTCGATAATTACATTTCGCCCTTTGGGGCCAAGAGTGACCTTAACGGTGGATGCAAGGGTACGAACGCCTTTGAGAATTTTTTGACGCGCATCTTCTTTAAATTTAATGTTTTTTGGTGCCATGATTTCCTATTCTCCAATGATTGCGATGATGTCTTCTGCTTTAACAATGATGTACTCTTCATCGTCGAGCGTTACTTCTTGTCCTGAATATTTATCCATGAGAACAACGTCGCCATTTTTTACAGGCATTGGAAGGGTTTTTCCGTCATCTGATTTTTTTCCAGGTCCAACTGCCACAACGCGCGCGCTTTCTTGTTTTTTCTTTGCGCTGTCAGGAAGGATAATTCCGCCCTTCATTGTCTCTTCAGGCTCGAGTCTTTGGACAAGAACGCGGCTGCCAAGCGGCTTTAAAGTGATTTTTTTTGCTGTTTGCTGAGTCATGTGATACGATCTCCATTTTGGTTTTCAAAAGGAAGTGTATCGAATGATGTCATTTTTCGCAAGCCTTTTTAGCAAACGGTCTGTTCGACTGCTAATCTTTTTGTGTTTTGCTATTCAGCTTCCGTGTAACGCAAATAATTTAAAGGAAAATTCGATGCCTAAGTCTCGTGAAGAAGTCCCTGAAAAAGATCGTTGGAATGTTTCTGCGCTCTACGCTGATAAGCAAGCGTGGTCGAAAGACTTTTTAGAGATTCGGGGGAAGGGAAAAGAGCCATCTTTTCCGAATCTAAAAGCGCATCAAGGGCATTTAAAAGATCCCAAAGCGGCGTCTGCTTTTTTTGCTGCTTATTTTGATCTCGATCGCAAGCTTTCCAAACTCTATACCTACGCGCATCTTCGCTCAGATGAAGACCTTGGAAATGATGAATTTAAATCTGATCTTGGAAGGATTTCCGAGCTTTTTCATGCATTTGGACTCGAGACCTCTTGGGTGGAGCCTGAAATCCTCTCTTTGAGCGAAGCGGATTACCAACTTCTTGTGAAGAATCCCGGCTTAAAAGACTACACATTCCACTTGGAAAAAATCGGAAGAATGCGACCACACACATTAAGCTCAAGCCAAGAGGAGCTTGTTGCTTTAACGGGAAGAGCTCTTGGAGCCTCGCATCGATCTTTTGGAGCGTTGAATAATGCCGATCTTACCTTTGATCCGGCGGTAGACTCAAAAGGGAAAGAACATCCTCTTTCTAACGGCTCTTACTTAAGTCACTTAAGAAGTCCCGATCGCGCTTTAAGGAAGAGTGCTTTTTTGAACTTGCATGCGGGCTACGAAAAGTTTGCGAACACGCTTTGTGAGCTTATTCAAGGACAAGTTCAAAGCCATTTATTCACAGCAAAAGCGCGTAAGTTTGACAGCTGTCTTGAATCGGCGCTTCATCCTCATGCAATTGACAAAGAAGTCTATACGAATTTAATTGCCGCAGTGCGAAAGAATCTTCCCTTGATGCATGAGTACGTTGCATTTCGAAAAGAACAAATGGGACTCGATAAGATTCACATTTACGATCTTTATTCACCGCTTGTTCAGGAAGTGGATATCAAGATGGACTATAAAGAGGCTTGCGAGGTTGTTGCAAATTCTGTGGGGCCTCTCGGAGAGAAGTATCAAGACGTTTTGAGAAAGGGGCTTGTGCAGGATCGCTGGGTTGACGTCTTTGAAAATACGCGCAAACGCGGGGGCGCATATTCAAGTGGTTGCTATGACAGCATGCCCTACATTTTGATGAACTATCATGGGACGTTTGGCGATGTGACAACGCTTGCTCATGAAGCCGGCCATAGCATGCATAGCTTTTTGAGTCGAACCAATCAGTCCTATGTCTACTCAGACTATCCAATTTTTGTTGCAGAAGTGGCCTCTACCTTTAACGAACAGCTTCTGTTAAAGATGATGAAGGAAAATGCAAAAAGCAACGAAGAGCTTGCCTATCTCGTCAATGATGAGATTGAAAGGATTCGGGGGACGATTTTCCGCCAGACGATGTTTGCTGAGTTCGAGTTGCAGCTCCACACTTGGGCCGAAGAGGGGGTTCCTCTAACACCCGAGCTTTTGAAGGAGACCTATCTTAAGCTTAATCGCGATTATTATGGTCCTGATTTGGTCCTTGATCCAGAGCTTGCAATTGAGTGGGCGCGCATTCCTCACTTTTATTACAACTTCTACGTGTACCAATACGCGACGGGACTGAGCGCTGCAATGGCATTGAATCAAAAAGCGCTTGCATCTGAAGAGGCTTTGAGCCGATACTTAGAATTTCTCTCCTCTGGAGGGAGTCAATATCCGCTTGATCTTTTAGAAAAAGCGGGAGTCGATATGCGGTCTCCTGAGCCTGTAGATGCGGCTTTAAGCCGCTTTAAGGATCTCACGGTCCAGTTAAAAGAATTAATGGATAAATCTTAGAAATAATATGAAAAATAAAATTAAAGGATCGTTTGTTGTTCTCAATGAGAAAGGGTTGCATACGCGCCCTTCGACTGAGCTTGTAAAATGCGCTGCAAATTTTGGTGCAGAAATTTATCTATCCTATCGCAATTACGTGGTGAATGCGAAGTCGATTCTTGGGATTTTGATGCTCGCTGCTGAAAAGGGATCGAAAATCGTCGTTGAGGCGGCGGGTGATGATGCAGAAGCTGCGATAAGTGCCATCTTGGAGCTTGCTCAAGGCAAGTTCAATATCAAATATTGAAGGTAGTGTTATCTTCTTTCCCGACGATGACCCGACTTGCTAGATTAAAGAAAAACCCTGTCTCTACAATCCCTGGGATTTTGATAAGATCTTCATTTACTAGTTCAGGAGTTTCTGGAGGTGTTTTGAAGAAAATGTCGAAAATAAAATTTCCATTTTCCGTGACAAAGAGTTCCTGAGCTAGATTCGATGCATCCCCAATTCGCCATTTCCCTGAAAATCCAAGGGCTTCGATTTTTCTTTTCGTTGTCAAAGATCCGTAGGGGACAACTTCTATAGGAAGTTTGACGCTTCCCAGTGTTTCAATGACTTTGCTCTCATCGACAATGACAATCATTTCTGCGCTTGAAGAGGCGAGAATTTTTTCTCTTGTAAGAGCGCCTCCGCCTCCTTTAATCATTCGCATTTGGTGATCTACTTGGTCAGCTCCATCGACAGTGATGTCGATTTGAGAGACATCGTTGATGTCTAAGACATTGAGTCCCCCAGCTTTGGCCATTTCAGCAGATTTTGAAGAACTTGCAACAGCTTTAATACGCAGGTCCTGTTTGCATCTTTTGATAAGCGCTTGGATAAAGTAAGCGGCTGTAGAGCCTGTTCCAAGGCCTACAATCATTCCACTTTCAATAAGAGTTGCTGCTTTTTCTCCGGCAGCCTGCTTTCCAATCTCTTTGCTCACTTCTTCAGCATAAAAAACAGAGAAAAACTTTACTAGTAGAACTTTTTTTTGTAGGATCAAGCTGCCTGGGAGGGACCTGTATGACAAAGAAATTCGCAAAGGAGAGTGACAAAACCAAAAAAGCAAGGGGAAAGCTCCTTGAAAAGTGGAAGAAACATGAGACTCTTATCACAGATGCAGCGCTAGAAGTTACAATCGAGAAGATCCATCAGTGGATTGCAACGCATGCGATGGGAAGAGTCATTTTAAAGAATAAAGAAATTCGCTTGTTTGACCAGAACCAAAATGCAGCACTTTTGAGTCGGAAAATACAGAAAATCATACAAAAGATTTCCCAAGATCCTGTACAATAGTCTCATGGAAAATGTAATCGAGGCTCTTCAGAAAAGGGGCTTCATTGATCAAGTCACATCTAAAGAACTCGTGAACCACGTAAAAAAACCAATCAAAGTCTATATTGGTTTTGATCCGACTGCAGATAGTCTTCATCTGGGGAATCTCGTTGGGATTATTGCTCTTTCTTGGTTTGAAAAGTTTGGCCATACTCCCGTTGCAATCCTCGGTGGTGCAACAGGCCTTGTTGGTGATCCATCAGGCAAAAGCGCTGAAAGAGTCCTCCTCGATGAAAAAACGCTTCTAAACAACATGAAACGTCTCGAGACCTTTTTTCATAAAATCCTTCCGCGTTCCGAAGTTTTAAATAATGATGATTGGCTTGGAAAAATGACTCTTGTCGAGTTTTTGCGCGATGTTGGGAAGTACTTTCGTATTGGCCCGATGCTTGCGAAAGAAAGTGTGCGCGCGCGCGTTCAGTCTGAAGAGGGGATGAGCTTTACAGAGTTTAGCTACCAGACGCTTCAAGGGTATGATTTTTATCATCTGAACAAGAACCACGGTGTAACCCTGCAAATGGGTGGAAGCGATCAGTGGGGCAATATTACCGCCGGAATCGAGTTCAATCGCAAGCTTGAAGGTGGCCCAATCTACGGACTTACCTTCCCTCTAATTACGCGAAGCGATGGGAAGAAGTTTGGGAAATCTGAATCGGGAGCAATTTGGCTATCTGAGGATCGACTCTCTCCGTATGAGATGTATCAATATTTTGTGCGCGTTACAGATGCGGATGTGGTTCGTCTTTTAAAGATGCTTACTTTCCTTGACTTAGCGGAGATTGATGCAATGGAAAAAGAGATAGGAGCATCAAATTATGTCCCAAATACAGCGCAAAAAAAGTTGGCTGTTGAGGTTGTGCGCTTTGTTCATGGCGAAGACGGTGTTGAATCTGCCATCAGAGCAACGGCTGGAATGTCTCCTGGATCAAAAGCAACGTTGACAGGATCTGTATTAAAAGAACTAGCAAAGGACATGCCAAATGTCACTCTTGCGCGCTCTGAAGTGATTGGTCAAAAATTCACAGATCTTGTGACGCGTCTTGAAATGATGCCGAGTAAGTCTGAAGCCACTCGTTTGATTAAAAACGGGGGAGCGTATCTCAATAACGAGCGGATCGAAGAGGTTACTTTTGCAATTGAGTCCTCCCACCTAATCGACAACACCTATCTCGTCTTGAGTGCAGGCAAGAAAAAACGAATGCTTGTTACTGTGCGCTAGGGAGAGGATATTCCTTATTAATTCTGAAAGGCTGAGTGTGCTTAGTTGTGTGGCTAAAGCTAGATGTACTACTAGGTGTACTCCAATGGAAGTGGCTAGATGTACTCCATTTATGGACTCCGCGCAAAGTAAGATGGAGCTTGTCGCCAATATGATAGGAAACATTTGCATTTGGAGGAGAGAATGAAGGATTCATGTTTTTTAGTTGTTCATCAGTCAGATCTTCCCAACCACAATGCTCTCTAAGATACCTTACTCGATTCGTATCGAGAAGAATTTTTTCTTCAATTTTTGATGTCTCGTTCAGATCTGATTTCTCAAGGAGAAGCACTTCGTATCCCCACAATGAACCCATGTCAATCTGACTTGCTCTCTGAGGGCCTGCAAGGCACCACGTTAGAGATCCAATACAGGCTGTAAATATACCTTTAATCGAGTCTCCGACCATTTTCATCTGAAAATATATATTTGCGTTCAGACAGTCTCGATCAGACGAGTCTAGATCCTTTGCAAGACGGATAACGGGGTATGCTAATATTTTAAGGCCTAACAGCAATGTGTTTGCAGTTAAATCCCATGTGGCGGCAAGTGGAGAGAAGAAAATACGGGCAGTATATTGTGCTACTTTCTGTGTCGTACTGTCAGTAGGATGCAAGCACCAGTGCCGTAGCTTAAGTAAGGCGCATGCATTCAGTCGCATGAAGGTCGAGTTTTCAATGCCCTGGCAGTTAGTATTCACATTGAACGCGAAGTCTTTCCAGGTGTCTTTTAATTTCAAGTCACTGAATATGAGACTTTTAATTCCGTCAGCCGCGTCGTTGTTTCTCCACTCAGAAGTCTGAAATAGCTCCCGAGAATAGTAAGCTGTATGGACAAGTGGATTGCTGTAAATTTCGCTGCTCATGAGATCTCTTCCTGTAGTTATAACTGTAAAAACGGAATGGAATTTAATGGGAAGTGGTCTTTTATTGCAAGTTATATCAAAAACTAGTATTATTGATTTTTCTTGCACATGTCGATATGGAAGCTGACGCGATCGTTTGTGCGCACATGGCTGTAGCTTAGGCGCACTTTAAATGACGAGCTAATCCACGTAGATAGATCCACTTTTACTTCTGTGTATGGCGTCTCTGTCATGCGGTAGAATCCGCTAATTGTTGAGATGCTTGTTTCCCAAAGCGGGTTCAACCGAACAAATAGATTGGAAATTACGGTTACTCTTCTATCGGATATGGGAGAGAGAAGAAGCTCTGTTTCTGATCGAGAGACATCGAGAATAAAGTTTTCGTGATTGCCTTTTCTCCAGTCATACTTGGAGCGATACCTTCCCTCTACAGAAACAGCAACATTTTCTCCAACAGTCCAAAGAAGTCTTGCTTTTGAAAACTCGACCTGGTCATGGCGAAAATTCCACGCATTATGGAAAGAAAAGTGAACAGAGGGAAGGCGCCAGTCTAAGAAGAGATAGAGCCTTGGAATAAACTGAGGGATTGTGGGGTCTTTAAAAAACGCGTTGGCAAAAAGATCAGCAGAGAAGGAGGCTTCTTTTCCGGGACGCTTTTTAGAAAAAAGAAGCGTCCGTACGCCAGATTGAATCTGGTTGATCTTTTGGATTCCATCGTTAATTGAGAAAATGTAGTGCTTATCTGGTTCAACAGAAGGTCTTGTGAGCGCGCTAAACCCGAGATAGGGCTCAATCACATGCTTGTAATGAGAAAACGTTCTTTCTCCTCGTGAAAATAGATCAAAGCCGTACTGAAAAACGGTCAAGTTTTTCCCGTTGTGCGAAGGGCTATTGGTATAGAAAATGGCATGAGCCCCTGCAAAGGGAGTCAGTGTTAGCGGTCCCATGGCAAAGGGCCTATGCATCGTTTCTTTAAGCTCGACTCTTGCGGATCGAAAATCACTTAAGGATTTAACAAGGTCATCGGAATAGGCAAAGTCGGTATAGGCTGCCTTTGCCGAGAAAAAGCTATAGATGCCCGTATTGGCAAGATTTACGGGTTTAATGTGGCCATAAACACAAGGGAGATCTTGTTTAAGCGATTCGAAGGTGTTTGCCCTTGGACGTACTTTTAGCGAGGTTAAAAATGCATCTTCTTCGTGGCGAACATAAAGAATTGTTTGCTTAGCAGTTCCTACCTCAAAATCATCTTGTTTAAAAACTCCAGGCATACGGACATCGTTGTACTTGTCCCACCTGAGTGTTGTCCTTGTTTTGCCGCTTTCGGAGCTTGATTGAAGCGCTCCTTGAGCCCGGTATCTAAACATTTTGTCGGGAGCTGTCTCTAACCTGTCGTTTCCAACAAAG
Source organism: uncultured bacterium (assembly GCA_965370365.1). Taxonomy (GTDB): domain Bacteria; phylum Chlamydiota; class Chlamydiia; order Chlamydiales; family SM23-39; genus DAIDHZ01. The sequence continues at coordinate 12,617 of CBDUSP010000010.1, forward strand.
CTGCGCGTTAAAAACGTGGTCCTTTTGTGTTCAGGGAGATATTCGGTCTCTAAAGCGCCGGCCCAGCCTGTTGCCCAGCGATATGCAACTCTGCCATAGAGAGCAAAGTCTTGCCAAGAATAGAGTTGATAGCGAATAGAAACGCGAGGGCCTTGGCCCCTGTCCCAATTGACTGTATAGCGAAAGATGGGCTCCTTGAATTTCTTTAGATTCATTTTAAAAGAAGGGAGCCACCCTATGGGGATTTTAAAGAGGCGCCAGCGTAGTCCTTTTGCTTCGAAATAGTCTTTTTTCATCACATTGACAGTGTTTGCATGCAAATCCCAAGAACTGTCTTTGTTTTCACATGTCGTGATGGAAACACCACCTACCTTATAGCTTCCGTCAGGTTTGAGCGTAATGAGGTCGCTCCCAACAAACCACATGGCGGCGGTTGTTTTCCCATCATAAATCTCGCCGATTTTCGTGATAAAGTCGTACTTTAAAGAGCTCCCAACATATGCGCGTCCCTTGTACTGGATGAGAAGATCGCCTTCTGCTTCAACTTTTTGAACATCCTCACCATCTACTTTTTTTTGCGTATATGCCATATGTGTTGCTTGGATGCGCATGTCCTCGCTTGTGATGACGCCTCCCTCCTCTGTATAGAGAGTGCCGTCTTTGTAGGTGGGATTTCTTAAATCGACAGTGAGCTCTTCTGCTGAAGCGGAAAAGAAAAGGATAAGCAAAAGGAAGTTAAGCGATACTCGAATGATGTGCATAATCCTCAAGAATTATACACATTTTTTTTGGTTTTTCTATTTTTTTGTGGGAGTGAGGAGTCTCTATACCCAAATCAACTCACAACGTAGAGTTGAATTGGGTATAACCCCTAGAGTATCAAGAACAAAGAACTCTTTAGTGACAAGTGTTAAAATTTTTTATAATATAAGGGAATAGCCAAGGAGAGGTTTATGAAGGCGTTTCGCTTTATTGTTATTTTGCTCATGGTCGTTGGTTCGTTGAACTGGGGCTTAGTAGGTTTTTTTCAGTATGATCTCATTGGGGATCTGTTTGGGGGAATGTCCTCTGGTCTTTCTCGATTCATTTTTGCAGTGATCGGACTTGCGGGTCTATGTGGACTTGCAAAGCTTTTCGGATGCTGCAAATCTTGCCATTGCGGACCTAATTGCAATTGCGGTTGCTCTTCTAAGAAAAAGAAGTAATTGCGAGTTCTGATTTCGGGAGCCTCCGGATTTATTGGGGCTCCCCTTGCATTATTTTTGTCTTCTAAGGGTCATGAAGTTGTCCCTTTGTCCCGTTCCTCAAGACAAGGGTCTATTTTCTGGTCGCCTGAAAATCGACTTATTCCAGTCCAGTTTCTGACAAATTTTGACGCAGTCATCCACTTGGCAGGAGAGCCTCTTTCTTTTGGCAGATGGACAATCAAGAAAAAAGACAGGATTTTCAAAAGCCGGGTTGAAGGAACCTCTTTTCTTTGTGATATTTTAGGGTCTTTAGATGCTCCTCCGAAGGTTTTTATTAGCGCTTCAGCTGTTGGCTTTTATGGAGACAGGGGAGAGGAGCTTTTAGACGAGGAAAGTCCTGGGGGTACGGGGTTTTTATCATCTGTCTGCACAGGGTGGGAAGGGGCGAGCGCTCCCTTAAAAAAACAAGGCATTCGTGTTGTAAATACTCGATTTGGAGTCGTTTTGGGAAAGGGGGGCGCTCTTCGAAAAATGGAGGCTCTTTACAAGTGTGGACTTGGAGCCACTCTTGGAACAGGTCAGCAGTGGATGAGTTGGATCGCTCTAGAGGATCTAATTCAGGGGATGGATCATGTGCTTCACTCCGATTTAGAGGGCCCGGTCAACTTTGTCTCTCCAAATCCCACGCGCCAGGAGGGGTTCTCCCGTCTTCTAGCTAAACACTTGCATTGTCCTCATGTCTTAAAAATCCCTGCCTCAATATTGCGATTTGTACTCGGAGAGGCCGCAAAAGAGATGCTTCTCGCAAGCACACGTGTAAACCCTTCAAAGCTTCTCCAATCGGGCTTTACTTTTAAATGTCCGAAGCTTGAGGATGTCATCAGGAAGTGTATCTAAAACCGACAGAACCTCTTTTAGATACACTCCCTGGTACGTCCATTTTTTGAGGCAGATATGCGTTTTATAATCCCCGCTTTACTCCTTGGGTCGGCAATAGCTGCCCCCAAATCCCCAGAGCTTGAAGCTCTGGTAGCTTCTCCTGGTGCAGATTTGCTTGCATTGGATGAAGCTTCATTCCTCCTAGATCCTTCTAAGCCAATAGAGGAAGTCGTTGACGTACAGGTATTCGAATTTGATGATGCAAACGACGGCGATGATTAAACATTTCCAAAAAAACAATAATTAATTGCTAAATATAATTAATTATTTGAATTAATTACTCCCATAGTTCTAGAATGAGCTTAAGGAGCCACTGATTCATTGCTTTGCCAGGGATTCGCGCCAAAAGCGCCGAAAAAGTTAATTTAGAGATCGGAATAAACTTGTACAAGTTATTGCAGATCGAAAATTAGCTTTTTCGGTGAATTTTGGCCTAGAGCAAAGTAAATGAATTGATCAGTGTCTCCCCTTAAGAAAGTGGGAGTAATATATGCCGGAAAAAAGCGCTTGGTTAACGATTTGGACGAAACCTCGGGAAACAATCCGGCGGATTATTTCCGACAATCCAAAGCAAGGCCTTTGGCGCCTTGCCACGATCTATGGATTTGTCTCTCTCCTTAGCACCTTTCAGTCATTGTCTATGGGCTCCCAGGTTGGGGTCTGGTTCATTTTTATTATTTCTCTGATTTTTGCTCCAATTTGGGGTTACATCTTGTTTGCGATTTGGAGCGGGGTCATGACCTGGATCGGTCGTTTATTTAGAGGGAATGGAGATTTTCAAGGACTTCGCGCGGCATATGCCTGGTCTTGCGTCCCCCTTTTAGTGAATGGTCTTCTCTGGATTGTCATGATTCTCCTTTTTGGGTCTGCTCTCTTTACTGCAGGAGGAACGACGTTTCACACCTTTCCTCAAGGCATGGGCATTTTGCTCTCTTTTCTCCTTTTTGGAAAAGTCATCATGTCAATTTGGTCGCTCGTTATCTACTTGAATGCAGTGGCTGAGGTGCAGCAGTTCTCTATTCTTAGAGCGATTGGAAACGTCGTGGTTTCAGGAATCATTTTTGGGATTGCCCTCGGGCTTTTGAGCTTTTTAGGGATCTACCTTATTGGACTTGGCGCTCAAGAGGCGGGAGTTGCGACAAGTGCGATGTTTCAAATTCTGCACGGCAAATTAATTTATACAGCTTAAAAGAGGGTAGATGAAAACAAAAACAACGAAAAAAGCCGGGATTTGGATTTTCATTTTAACTCTCTTCATGGTGCATGTATTTTTTAGATCCAATATGCATGCAGATGAGGGAGCTGTTTGGAGAGAGACACAAGCAAAGGACGGGGAATGTTGTATTGCGTTTCCAACAACGCCTCAACTGATGAGTCAGGCGATTGATCTTCCTGAAGGAGAGCAGCTTGTGTATGATGTGTATCTGTCTCCTTTTGACACCAAAGGCGTTTTCCTTCTTTTAGTTGCGACGTACCCCTTTTCCTTAAACCAAGCACATGAAGTTGCAGGGGTAGAAGGGCTTTTAAAAGGGATCATTGGGCATCATCCAGACAATGTGCTCGTTTTTTCTGAGCTAACAGAAGTGGGTGGGCAAATGGCGATGAACTTCCTTGTCCAAAACGGGGTGAATTACTTCCGCGGGCAGGCATTTATGAAGGGAAACAAACTCTTTCTCATTGCCATGGAGGGGAAGAAAGAGTTCCTTGAAGAGAGGACGTTTCTTCGATTTGCAAGCTCCTTTCGCCTGACTAAGCCATAAGAGGAACGTCTTCAATGTGTGCGAAATATTGCCTAGCTTTGGGCGTACGGTTTTTTTGATGTTCTTTCATGCGATCTGGGATTTTGTTGTGAGAACTAGGATCAGAGGCTAACTGGTTTACTTCTCCTTGGAAATTGGTGTCTAGTTCCATCAAACTGCCGAAAGTCCATTGGAGTAACTGGGATTGTACGAAAGATGCAATTGCATTGATTAGTGGAATTAATCCCAAGCTGCAGATGCTCAATCCAATCTTCCAATTAGACAATTTCGGTGTTACACATTTGTCGTGATCTATCTTTATTTGGTTGAAAAACTCGGTTAAGGATGTTTGTTGAGAGAAAGTCATTAAAGTAAATAAGCCAACTCTTGCGCACTTTTCAACGCTTGCTCCTCTAGGACCAAAAAGTTGATTCCATATACCTGGCTTTTTTACGACCATCAAACCTGCTGGCTCAGTATCAATTAGGGCCAGCTTTTTGTCAGGAGTGAAGCGGATATTTTCAAAGGAGGCATCCACAATCCCAGCCTTTTGTACTAAGGTCGATATTTTTCTAGCTGTTTCTCTCTGGTCCTCTGCATCCATATCTTCAATGGTACGGACAGTGTCTTCGACACTTAAAATATCGAGTTTTTCGCAAATAAGACAATATTTCTTACAAGGATCTGTTTCTTTATCTGAATTTGCATAAGCAACGAACTTTTTCTTAGGGATTATCACATCAATTTTTGCAGCATGTGCAACGTTTGCAATGCGATTCGCCATCGCAACTCTTAAGAGGCTATCTTGTGCCGTGTAATGGGCCATTTCATTTGTACTATGATTGAGCGGTCCCATTATCAATTGATCTTCTGGAACTCTTTTTGCTCCAGATTTGATGATCCATCCTTTTAAATCCTCGTGCTCTATTACGCTGTAGAAAGGAATTGTTTTACCGGTTAGAGTTTGTTTTTTGCCGAGAATCTTAAACCCATGTCTTTCGATGGGATCATTTTTTTTGGCTATCTCTGCAAAGTCATACGTTAGAGGCTCTGAAAGAACTTCTTGTACCTCGGGATCAGAGATTAATCTTTGCGCAGTTGCAGCGGCTTCAGGACTTTCTGTTTCAAGAAGATGTTTTGATACTTCTTGCTCACTCAAATCCACTGGGTCTAAATAAGTATTTGAATAATAGTATGATTTGAAGAAATCAAAAAAGCTTTGGTTCCTTACTTGCAACATAATCAGCCTCAAACTTTAATTTTTTAAGTAGTTTGATGGTTAGTTCCTTTTATTGCAATGTAATATGTTTTTTAAACCGTAAAGGGCTCTGTTTGTGGCTTCTCGGTGGCCCCTGCAGAGAGAAGCTCGCCATTTCGTCCTTTCATGAGCTGCTCGATCTTTTTCTCCGCGGTGTTTAGGGCGACTTGGCAGCTCTGCATGAGCTTTTCTGCTTCTTCAAAGAGCTTGAGAGCTTCTTCTAGGGGAACTTTTCCGCTATTCATCAGCTCAAGGATTTTTTCAAGCCTTTCAAAAGATTTTTCATAGGAAAGATTAGTTTGTGTCATAAACGTTTACCTTAGTTGCTGTTGCATCGACTCTGCCATCGTGCAATAAAATGTTAAAAGGTTGATTTGTTTTCAGTTCCTTTGCCGAAAAAATTACGGAACCTGTGGGTGTTGTTACAAGGGAATATCCCTTTTTAAGTAAGTTTTTTGGGTTTAATGAGCGCAAATGCCCAGAGAGTGTTGCAAGCCGTTCCTTTTTTTCTCTAATTTGAGAAGAGGGATTTAAAAGCGCGAGTCTTTGCCTTGATCCATTAAGCATCTGGGATCGGTCTCCAAGCAAACGCTCCATGCTTGTATCTAGATCATTTCTCAAATCATCGAGTTGCTGCATTGGTTGCAGGAGAATGTTTTTAGGGGAGCTAAGGAGTGGGTGGCGCTTTAGAGCATCAAGGTGCTGATGGGATTGACGGATTTGATAGGTGATCCTTTGACGTAAAAAATCCCTCGTATTTTTGAGGAATTTCAACAAGTTTGTTTTTTCAGCCACGACCATTTCTGCAGCAGCAGATGGCGTTGGCGCGCGAACATCTGCAACAAAATCGGCAATTGTAAAATCAGTTTCATGGCCGATTGCCGAGACGACGGGGATTTTTGACTCATAAATGGCTTTTGCAACAATCTCTTCGTTAAATGCCCAAAGATCTTCAATGCTACCGCCGCCCCTCCCAACGATGAGAACATCTGCCATAGCATGGGTATTAAAGTCTTTGATCGCTTTTGCAATCTCAAGCGATGATCCCGGCCCTTGTACTTTCACCGGATTTAAAATCACGTGAAACCCGGAAAACCTCCGTGTAAGCACATTTAAAATATCTTGAATTACCGCACCTGTCGGACTTGTGATCACCCCGATTGTTTTTGGGAATTTGGGAAGCGACTTTTTAATGCTTTTATCAAACCAGCCCCGCGCATTTAGCTCATTTTTAAGTTGCTGGAGTTTTAGAAGGAGCTCTCCTTGGCCCAAGAATTGGAGCTTGCGAATGACGATTTGATATTGGCCACGAGGCATGTAGAGGCTAAGCTCTCCCTCTGCGATCACCTGATCACCCTCTTTTGGCATCCGGTCTAAAGAGGCTGCGTTTCCTCTAAACATGACAGCTGACACTTGGGCGCCTGCATCCTTTAGACTAAAATAAAGATGACCCGATGCTTGGAGTTTGAAGTTGCTGATCTCGCCCTGGAGAGAAATCCCGCGAAATTGGGGCTCGAGAAGGCTCTTGATCGCTAGGGTAAGCTCAGATACAGAAAAAACTTTCATGATAAATAGTTTGCCAGAATACGTAATTCAAGAGTAGAATCTTCTTCAATATGGCACGAAAGATTTACGCAATTGGTAACTGGAAGATGTACAAGACCGCAAGGGAAGCAACTGACTACATCGAGCACCTTCTTCCTCTTGTTAAAAACTGCGAACCAAGTATTTATTTGAGTGTTCCGTTTACTTCGATAGCCTCTGCAAGCACGTTTGCAAAAAACACAAATGTCGTCATTGGCGCTCAGAACATGAATGATGTTCGAGAAGGAGCTTTTACTGGCGAGATTGCAGGTCTTATGCTTAAAGAGGCGGGCGCTGAGTTTGTTCTTCTCGGCCACTCTGAAAGAAGACAGATTTTTGGAGAGACGGACGCGCTTATTCATCGAAAACTAATTCGCGCTTTTCAAGATGATATTCAGCCGATTCTATGCGTTGGAGAAACTCTAGAAGAAAGGGACTCCGGGAAGATGGAAGAGGTGCTTACAGTTCAGATTACAGCGGCTCTAGATGGCGTTCCAAAGGAAGAGACTTCTCGTCTTATCTTAGCTTACGAGCCTGTTTGGGCCATCGGAACAGGAAGGGCTGCGACAGCTGAGATGGCTGAAGAGGCGCATGCATTTTGCAGATCTGTACTTGCAAAAATCCTTGGTAAAAAAGCCTCTGGAGAAATCTCGATTGTCTATGGAGGATCTGTGAAAGTGGAAAATTCCTCCGAGATTATTGCCCAAAAAAATGTGGATGGAGTCTTGGTTGGCGGGGCTTCTTTAGATCCAAAAACTTTTGCCAAAATTGCCATTAAACTTGGAAATTAAATGACTGCTCTGTTTTACGTATTTTTGTTTTTATTTTTACTTTTGTGTGTCCTTCTTTGTTTTGTTGTTTTGGTTCAAGAAGCAAAGAGCTTAGGTCTTGGGGCCTCGTTTGGAGGGGATTCAGGAGATTCTCTTTTTGGAACGTCTACAGCGGAAGTTCTGAAGAAATTCACAGGGTATCTAGCCGTTATCTTTTTAGCGGGATCCTTTCTTTTTTCATGTTGGACGTCTTCTCTTGGAAGACGCGCAAGTCATTCTGTTCCCGCTGTGCAGGTCGAGACTTCCCAGCAAAATTAAAATTTGTTTTGAAAAATAATCTCTAACCGGTATCTTGGGGTTCGTGAACCTGTTTATTTGGAGGAGCATACGCTCCAAACCAAGCAAACAAGAAGTGAATTTAAGGAGCTCAAGATATGGATACCGTCACAAAGAAGAAATTGATCCAAGCAATTTCTCAGGCAAAAGGGCTACATCCAAACGATGTACGCAATGTGATTCAGGCATTTTTAGATGAAATGACGGAATCTTTAGCTCAAGGAAATCGGCTAGAGTTTCGCGATTTCGGTGTCTTTGAAATCGTAGAGAGAAAGCAAAAAATTGGACGTAACCCAAAGAACGCGAGTGTTCCAATTGTGATTCCTGCGCGCAAAGCTGTGAAGTTTACTCCCGGAAAGAAAATGAAGGAGCTCATCGAAAGGTGATTTGATGAAAGAATTTCCTCAAGAAGTTGGAGCTTATTTGCAAGAGCTTAAAGGAGCTTGGGCAGATTCCACTTCCTTAAGGAAGAAGATTCTTCCAGATTCTCTTTTAAATCACCCTCTGCGCTTTTCTCATCCGCTCTCTCAGGCGCTTATCTCTCCGGGGCAGCGCCCCTTAAGACTCGAGGGACTCTCTATGAGCGAGCTCTGTCAGTTAGCGCTTCTTCGATCTCCGTTTGATGAAGGGGCTCTTGCAAGGACGCTTCTTCCGTTTCATGAGTTTCCAACTCTTTGGAGCTATGAGGATAGCTACGTCCCACTCGAAACAAAGCATTCTATTGATCTTTTGCTTCATGCTTTTGGAAAGAAGGATAGCTTACCAGAGAATCCGTCTCCTTATTTTCAAGCGCTGGCAAAGAGCGCTTCTATAAAAGAGGGAAGTGTATCGGAGTTATTCCTTGCAAAGCGGCTCGATTTTGGAACCATCTCAAGCGCGTTTGTTTCTCAAGGGAAAGGGGTGTCTCTTGGAGCGATGAAGAGTGGGCAGGTTGAGATTCCTGCTTTTGGTCCTCAATTGCATCCCTTGAATGACTCTAAACTTTTTGGTGTGGATCTAGTGGAAAGCTCTACGTGGGCATTCATGTCGGCGGAGAAAGAAATCTGGTTTGAACACACGCCACTTTCTTCTGGTAAAGGATTTGAGACGCGGTTTTTTGGACTCACTCCAAAAAAGGCCGTTTCCTTTGTTTTCTATATTAAAGCTCAAATAGCGAAGATTAATGATGAGCTTTTCCTTCCAAAAACGCTAAAGCGGTTTTCCAAAGAGGCAGATCGGATCACTTTTGAAAAACAAGGGTCTTCTCTCTCTATAACGAGCACATCTATCTGCAAAGTTGAACTGATTCCTCTAGCAGGTGAAGGGAGCTTTTGGGATAGCGACTTTTTACTCGCCTTTGAGGTTCCAAGCTTTGATGGACGACTCGGATTTCAATTCACTTGATCGAGAGCGGGTGTTCTCGGGGCTTTACGAAGAGGCGAAGGGAGATTTTTTCCGCTGTCAATAACGCGGAGCTTTCCTGTGATATGGGAACTTTCTACCTCGATCCAAATTGGCAGAGGGATTTTGAGCTCATGATCAAAATAGAACGTCACTTGTCTTCCCCCAAACTCAGATCCATCCTCCGGCCAAGAAGTTTCAAACACATCGAACCCAGAAGATTCGACTTTTTCCCCCTCGAAGATAAAGGGGGGATTCCAAACTTTTCGAAAATCAGCTTCTCCTTCCATAGGAGGGGGACCGACTCTACGCCTGTTTTCAAGAGACACTTGCCTTAGAGGTCGTGTAAGTAAGGTGGCAAGAAGGCTTTCTTTCTGAGAGAGTTGGATATGAGCGCTTCTAGAAAAGGAATAACACTCGAGAATCTCCCCATCTTCAAGAGAGATCTCGATAAGCGACCAAGAACTATGTCCGGGGGCCCTGTTTTTTAACCACTCTTCCCAGGACACTTTATTCCGATCGGGGAGATTTTTAATCGGCCCAGAGATTTCCTCGAGGATAATTGTTTTTGGATCTGAGGCGCGAACCCGGATCAGGGTAAATACCTTCATACTCTCCGCGACAATATAGTCCCCCTCTTGTGTCTTTAAGAGAAACTCTTGCAGACAAAGGGGGCTCTCTTTGCCGTAACTCACTGAGATACAAAGGAAAAAAATAATGAGAAAAGTGGTTTTGCGCATAAAATAATTATCTCATATACCAATATTTATGGGAATGCTATGCGAGAATTATATGCAGGATTTGTCGTGAAGCGGTTTTTTTTTATTCCCCTGGCCATGTTTATGGTGCTTTGGGGGCAATTTCTTTTTTCCTCTCATGGAATACCACTTATAAAAAATAACTTCATATTTGAGCGCGTCAAAGCGCCAAATTTGGACGATCGCAAGTGGTATTGTATTGATAATACTCAGCCACTTGCGATCGTCCAAATTTGGCGCTTTGACGCGCTCAAATATGAAGTTCTTTTTTATAAGTGGTATAACTGTGTTGCTTGAATTCTCGCGACTCTCGTGTTGTCTTTCCTTTCCCTCGAAGATCGAAAAACAGAGGAGCTCCTGGAAAGGAAAAGGTGTCGCGAAGTGAGTTGATAAGATACTTTTTATAGGTCGCAAGCATCAGTTCCGGCTTGTTCACAAACAGAACAAAGCGCGGTGGGTTGGTACTGGTTTGCGATAGATAATAAATCCTCAAGCGTCTTCCCTGAATCATTGGCGGATGACATTTTTGCAAACATCTCCCGATAAATTTATTCAAAACACCCGTCCCGATTCTTTGGCGCCTTGCAGCATAAACTTCTCTTATAATTGGAAGAACTTTTCCCACATTACGATTATTGAGTGCAGACATAAACACGGTTGGACAGTGCGCTAAAAAGGGAACAGATTCGCGCACACCGCGCGCCGCATGCTCCATCCGTAAATCTTTGACCAAGTCCCACTTGTTAAAAAGGATGATACAGCTCTTTCCCATCGCCTCAATATCAGAGGCAATGCGCATCTCTTGGGTCGTAAACCCTTCAAAAGAATCTAAAATGAGAAGACAGACATCCGCTCTTCGAATCGCCCCTTCCGTGCGAATCGCAGCAAACTTATCAACAACTTCCTTTTCTGCCTTCTTCCTACGAATTCCAGCTGTGTCGATTAAAAGATATTTTTGTCCCTCGTTTTCATAGAGAGTATCAAGGGCATCCCGTGTTGTTCCTGCAATCGGACTCACAATCGAGCGCTTTTCCTCTAAGAGCTGATTCAGCAGGGTCGATTTCCCCACATTCGGTCTGCCCACAATCGCAACGCGAATCGTATCTTCAGGCACCGAGGGTTCTTCTGCTTCTTTTACTTGCTCTAAAACGGCTTCCAAGAGCTCTACAATATTGTTCCCCTGCAAAGCAGAAACGCCGAAAATACCGTTAACCCCTAGAGAGTAAAAGGGATACACTTTATCATCATCTTTTTGGGTGTCGATCTTATTGACAGCGAGAAATATTGGTTTTTTTGATTTTTGAAGTTTTTTAGCGACTTCTTCATCGTAAAGATTGATTCCAGCCTTGCCATCGACAACCAAAATGATGACATCAGCCTCGTCAATTGCTACTTCTGCTTGCTTTTTAACCAATTCCGCGAAGGGGATTTTTCCTGAAAAGTCGATTCCGCCGGTATCAATCAAAAGAAAATTACGACCAAAGAGCTCGGCTTCGCAGTAGAGGCGATCGCGCGTAATCCCTTCTTGCTCATCGACAATGGAGATCCGCTTTTGACAGATTCTATTAAAAAGGGCCGATTTCCCCACATTGGGGCGGCCTACTAGTGCAATTTTTGGTAGCATGACGCAGGACATTGTACAGCAATTAAGGCTTATTTGGTATTGGTTTATCTGGTAAAAGACAAGAAGTGGTTTCTTTAAGGATCCACTGATTCATTGCTTTTCCAGGAATTCGGCTCTTTTGGCTCGAATCCCTGGAAAATCATTTCTTCAAAGCTGCAATATCCTCTTTAAGCGGGGCTTTACTATAGGAAAACGTTCCGGAACTCTCTGTACCGTCTTTCGTCGTAAGCGTTCCTTCTACATTTTTATTTTTCCTACTAAACACCCCCGTGTACACATTTCCAGATTTCTCACAACTCAGCACCCCTTTTCCGTTCCACTCGTTGTTATCGAAGCCTCCTACATATTTACTCTTACTTGCGTAGACCTGCTCCCCCCAACCCTGTCGCTTCCCACGAGAAAACGGTCCTTTATATACCTCTCCATCGGAATAACTCCTCTGCCCTTGTCCATGCCGCAAGTCAGCTACCCATTCCCCCTCATATACAGATTCATCTGCATAGATCATCTTCCCTTGGCCATGCCGCAAGTCAAGCTCGAATCCCCCTTCATATTTATCTCTAGTGGTATCATCAACAGAACTACCCATCCCATGCCGCGCGCCAAACTTGAACTCCCCTGTATATGTTCCGGATTTATCTTTCAGAGTCCCGTGGCCATGATATAAGTCTGCTGCCCAACTCCCTTCATATCGCCGCCCATCTGCGTAATTCATTGTCCCGTGGCCATGCCTCTGCCCACGTATCATTGTCCCCCCCTCATATTTCTCCTCCTTAACCTCCCCTTCCTCTTTCTTTGATGAGTAAATTATCATCGTAATATTAGACGAGGATCCATCGTTAAAACTCCCCCCGTACACGATTCCTCTCTTTGTATCAGTCAGCTTCCCGCTGCCATTCGGAAGACCGTTTTTCATATCCCCTTCATATGTCTCATATATCTCGCCATCTCTCCAACGCAGCAGTAGCCCTTTGCCATGAGGCCTACCCTCCACCCACTCTCCCTTATACAACTCATTATTATTGAGGCCGATGCCATACCCGTGCCCATGTGGTATCCCATTGTTCACCTTCCCGTAATATATAACGCGCCCTCCTGAAGTCATCAACGATCCAATACCATTAGGCTGGTTATTCACCCAGGGCCCTACATATGCAGATATATGCTGACTTAACGGGAAGACAGAAAGAGCTATCTGTCGTGTGTCTTCGTTAGTTTTCGATTGAACAGTCCCTCTTCCATACACCCGCTTGCCCGCATTAAATCCCCCTATAAATGTCTCACTACTATTACTAGACTCCCCGTAGCCATGAGCCAGCCCCCCTTTAATATCCCCTGTATATACCTCACCATCTTCGAGCATCAAGCAGCGAGTACTATCCGGAGAGACCCCTTGTGGATTTGCTACCATACAACGATCCCCAAACCACTCTAACACTTTCTTGTGGCAATCGTTCAAAGGTGAAGATTCGGCACCGCTCTGTGTACCGGAAGTAGCGACCGGACCTCCATTCTGGAGACTTAACAGACTTGTCACGTTCATAACTTTCTCCTGAAAAATCGATACCCCCCGACGTCAATCAAAAGACCGAAGAGTTCTGCCTCTGAATAAGGGCGATCATGCGCAATCCCCTCTTGCTTATCGACAGCGGCAATTCTTTGCCCGCCAAAGCGATGAAAAAAGGTCAATCGCTTCACATCTACTGGTGCAATTAATGGAATCATAATACTATAAATTATACATTAATTAGGAATTGTTTTGTACCCGAAAAATGGCTCAAGAATTTCCTTTACAAGACGGAAGGCTATCGTAGGAAAATTCTCTGTGAATCGGATCACCGTTTTTCTTCTTAAGGGTTCCTTTGATCGTACGCTTTGTCCGACTAAACCTCCCTTCGTACACATCGCCATTTGGCAAAGTCAGCTTCCCTTGGCCAGACTTCTGATCATCTCTCCATTGACCTGTATATTGACTCCCATCTAGATAGAGCATTGTCCCTTGGCCATGCCGCTTGTTCAACTCGAACTCCCCTGTATATATTCCTTGTTTATCTGTCAGAGACCCTTGACCATGCCGCTCGTTAAAACTGAACTCCCCTATATATGTTTCTTGTTGATTTGTCAGAGCCCCTTGACCATGATATAAACCTGCGTCCCAGCCCCCTGTATATTGATGCCCATCTAGATAGAGCATTGTCCCTTGGCCATGCCGCCTGCTCAACTCGAACGCCCCTGTATATGTTCCTTGTTTATCTGTCAGAGTCCCTTGGCCATGATATAAACCTGCGTCCCAGCCCCCTATATATTGCGTATATACCCTGTGGTTACGAAATATCAGCTCCCCTGCTCCATGCGGCTTACCTTTCTCCCATGCTCCTTGATACACATTGTCGTTGGCGTCGATCCCTTGCCCTTTCCCATGTGGCAGTCCCTTCTCAAAACCCCCGTTATATATCTCAATCCCCTCTGAAGACTGTAGTGATCCTTGACCATGAAACTGATTATCCAACCAGAACCCTTTATATACAGATTCATCTTGCCTGAGCTGGAAGACAAGGGGGGTAGTCTGTGGTGTTTGCGCGTTCTTTCTCTTGTTTGGGAAGCGCCATTCCCCATATTGCAGTTTGCCCTTATTAAAGGTTCCTATAAATACCGCATTGTTTGTGTTCGTTAGCTTCCCGTGGCCTTCCCAACTTCCTTCATCCCATTCCCCTTCATATTTATTCCCGTTTGCGTAGATCAGCGTACCACAACCACTCTGGAGATCGTTTTTCCATTCTCCTTTATAGCTACTTCCGTCTGCGTAAATCAGCGTACCACGACCACTCTGGCAATCGTTTTTCCATTCCCCTTCATATTTATCCCCGTCTGCGTAAATCAGAGTACCTTCACCGTGCCGTTCTCCTCTTTCAAACATTCCTTGATATACATTGTCGCATGCATAAGTGAGCTTCCCTTCGCCTTCCCAATTTCCGTTCTCCCATTTCCCTTCATATCTACCCCCGTTTGCGTAGATCAGCGTACCACGACCACTCTGGTAATCTTTTTTCCATTGCCCTTCATATTTATCCCCATCTGCGTAAATCAGAGTGCCTTCACCGTGCCGTTCTCCTCTTTCAAACATTCCTTGATATACATTGCCGCATGCATAAGTGAGCTTCCCTTCGCCATGCCTCTTGTTAAACTCAAACTCCCCTTCATATTTATCCCCGTTTGAGGAGATCAGCGTAGCACGACCACTCTGGTAATCTCTTTTCCATTGCCCTTTATATCTACCCCCGTCTGCGTAAGTCAGAGTCCCTTCACCGTGCCGTTCTCCACTTGCAAACATTCCTTGATATACATTGCCGCATGCATAAGTACTCTGCCCATGACCGTGACGCACTCCCTGACTCCAACCTCCCTGATATATTACTAAGCCATTGCTTATAGCGGTCACCTTCCCGTAACCGTCATAGCAGCCGCTACTGAGTCCACCCTCATATTTATATTGCTTCCCCTGGTGTACAAAAATCAGCTGCCCGTTACCTCCAAAAACGCCATTCTGAACGCTCTCTTCATAGATAGCTTCGGGGGCAGTCATCATCTTCCCCTGCGCAATGTTGTCTACCCGACAAGTCGGATTGCACCTCTGTATGTATGATGGTGCGATTGGTGCGATTGGTGCGATTGGTGCGATTGGTGCGATTGGTGCGATTGGCGCGATTGGCGCGATAGCCGTCTGTGCATTATTGGTTTGATAAATCCTGTTCCCAGAATCAACTCGGGGAGGGGGACGGGGGGGAAGAAGAACATCCCAGGGGCCTTCCGTATTTGTATTGATCTTCTGTCCCGAAGGCTGGGTATGTGCGGAGCCGCTGCCAGAAACTGTCATAATAATATACCAACGCTGTTTTTATATATTATTATACCTAATATAGTTTTTTATTTCTACTTATAACTAACAGCTAGGCATGTTTAAAAACATTTTTTCAAAAATGTTTAAAAGCTCATCGCGATTCAAATAATTAATTTGATCATCGGACCCAACAACCTGATCTAAAAGGCCTTTTTTCCTTTCGATAATTGCGTGGATGTCCTCTTCAATTGTGTTTTTTGTAACAAGCTTAAAGACTTGGACTCCGCGATTTTGCCCGATGCGATGCACGCGATCGGTGGCTTGATTTTCTTTAGCGGGATTCCACCAGCGATCGTAGTGAATGACAATGGAAGCAACCGTGAGATCGATTCCCACCCCCGCGGCAAGAAGAGATCCTACAAAAACCTCACACGCTGGATCTTCTCGAAATTTACGAAGCTGGGCATTGCGATCACGGGTCGATCCCTTGATCGATGCATAGCCAATTTTCTTCTTCTTGAGATACGCTTCAATCATCTCAATCATCCCTAAATATTGCGAAAAGACGACGACTTTCTGATTCGAGTCTCTTGCCTCAGATAAAAGCTCTATAAAAAGATCCCATTTTCCTGAAGAATATTTTTGGTAATTTTTTATGTCCTTGGAAATAAGCGCTGGATGATCGCAAATCTGCTTCATCTTCGAGAGCGCAGAAAACACATGGAGGTACTTCACAGGCTTTGATTCGTCTTTAAGATCCTGATAGAGACCACTCCTCATTTCATTTACAACTTCTCTATAGAGAACGGTTTGCTCATCTGATAAATCGCAGTAGGCAATTTCTTCCATTTTCTCAGGAAGATCGCGAAGAACTTCGCTTTTTTTTCGTCGTAAAATAAAGGGCTTTACAAGCCTTGCAAGAAGCTCTCTTTTTCCCTCATCATTTTCTTTTTCAATCGGGCGCGTAAACATCTCACGAAACACGGCATCTGATGGCATATAAGAAGGAAGGACCACATCAAAAAGGGCCTTGATCTCACGCAAACGGTTTTCAATGGGAGTCCCGGTAAGGCCAACGCACATTTTCGCCCTCACTTTACGCAAGATCTGATGCGTCTGAGATCGATCGTTTTTTGCCACCTGAATTTCATCGTAGAAGGCCGCCTCAAAGGAAAGCGTCTTCACAAGTTCGTCTGATTGCCTTAACACTCCATACGATGTAAGCAAAAGATCATAATCGGATTCAAAATTATCTAAACTCCTTGAGGTTCCGTAGTAGATGCATACGCGAATTCCCGGCAAAAACCGCTTTAACTGCTCTTCCCAGTGATAAATCACAGAGGTTGGACAAACAACGAGATACTTACTGTGTTTCTCCGGGTCAGCATTGAAAATGCCAGCAAGAAGAGCCATGGCTTGGTGGGTTTTCCCAAGACCCATATCATCACAAAGAAGACCCGACAAACCATGACAATAGAGAAACCACAACCAATGCACCCCTTGTTCTTGATAGGGCCGTAAACGTGATTGCAGACCAGAAATATCTAACAACTCTTTTGTCTCAAACTGGTTGAGCTCGCCGAGCACTTTTTGCGTCTCTTGCGCGCTCGGTGATATTCCTTTTGTCTCTTCAATTGCCTCAAATGCTTCCAGGCGAAACCATTCAAGGGTATCGAGTTTGACAAGCCCCCTTTTTCGATCGAGCCGCTTCTTTGGCAGCTGCTTGATCCAGTTAAACCTGGCATCTTTTAAATTCAAAAAGCCCGCTTTTGAGAAAAGCGATCGTTTTTTCTCAAAAAAAGCGTCCCATATCGCAAAGATGTCGGTCGCGCCAACATCTGATTCGTACACAAAATCGACAAGCCACTGCCCCGTTTTTTTTCGGGAATCGCGAGAAATCTTCCGAATCTTGAGTTTAAGCCTTTTTGGTTTTTGTAAATGTGGATCAATCTCTTCAATATAAGACACTAGAGACCCTAGTTCATACGCGCAAAAAGAGACTTCTTGATCATGCGGAATCACAACAGATTCTCGATATTTTTCAGGAACACTTAAATGTGGCGCAATGGAAGAAAACCCTTTCCCTTCCATATAAAAAAAGTCTCCAAAGAACCGCACTGAAGAGGGGTCTACACCCGAGACATACTTAAACTTAGGAGTCACTGTGATGAGCCCCTCATCATTTAAAAAGACCCTCAAGCCAATTTTTTCAATGGGAGCATCTGTGCTAAAAAACCCGCGGACCTGCTCGAGCTCCATTTCGTGCTCTTTAATAAACGAAGAGATTGCGGATTTGTTGACTCTCAAGCCCGGATGCAAAGGAAGCCCTCGAGACTCCTTCTTCATGTAAAAGCCCTGCCCTTTAACATAAATCCACTGATCGAAATGCACCGTCTCTTCCATAGGGAAGTTGAGCTCCACATCAAAGCGAAGTTCATCAGCAGAGGTCATGGCATAAGTCAAACGTGACTCCAAGCTCCCCACATGCGTTTGATAGCCTGGAAATTGATGCAACCACTCCCGATGGCGATTGACAAAATCGGAAACCTTGTCCCAGGAAATGATTGTCTCTTTTTCAGGGAACATCAACCCCTCTACACAATAAAATCCCTTGCCAGGAAGATATACCCATGGAGCAAAACATGAAGCCTTTTTATCTTTAACCTCCTTAACATCAAAGAGATATAGGTTTATGTGGAGGTTTGCTTCTCCATCAAAATGGAGATGATACTTTGGCTCTTGTGGCTCTGAATGGATTGGAAGAAACGTTGCGAGCTCCTTGGAATTCTTGATAAGAAAGTCTCCGATTTTCTCCTCTGGAACCACCTCTGAGCCAGCGAAAGCAGCAGATCCCTTTCGGTAGAAGCCTTTGCCCTCCATGTAGATCCAGTCGCCAACGTTGACGCCTTCACCGTTTTGTGGCGATAGCGTTTTTTGTGGTCCCGCCGAAACCGTAAGACAGCGTTTTTCCTCATCATAGGTAACACTCTCGATCGAGGAGCTTTCCTCTCCTACAACTTCCAAAGGAAACTGAACTGTCGCGAGTGACGGCAAAATCCATGGTAAATGTACCTCGGAGATATAGAAAAACAGTTCCACATCTCCAAAGCGCACCTTCATATCGTGGGGAAGAGGACTTCCTTCAAACGAAATAGTGTAAGAAGACCCCTCATCTTGGAGCTCCATAAGCCACTTGGCAAGATCTGCCCAAAAAGAGAGCTCATAGCGCAAGGCGTGGCTTGCATTCCCCTTTTTATATTGCTCGATTTCCTCAGAAGACAGATTCGAGAACTTGATTGATGTCTCTTCAGTTTCTTCTTTCTTTGGGGAAATGATCTCTGAAAGTCGTTTCTTGGCTTTTTCACTTTGTGGTTTGATGGAAAAAAGGACCTTCTTTGTAGAAGATAAGCAAGCATACTCCTCCTCATTTTTCACAAAGCACTTAGGGTCAGGCTCTTGCCTTTTTGCCTCCATTTGAAACAGGCGATTCCAGAGGGATTTGTTAAAGCGGACATGTAGAGGCTCATCCGTCCCATTAAAAATGCGCAAATAGGCAGCGGAAAGATGAACACAAGCGCCCTCTGTCTCAGAGGCCTTGCAGCTGCAGAAAGAGTCGTTAAGAGCGCCCTTATCGTTCATTTGAAGGAAGGCAAACTCTTGTTTTTTCCCTTTTTCTTGAACGCCAACATGATACGTGCCTCTGGAGAAGACAGGCTCTTTTACTCCATGATCCTTCCAGAGGGCTGTGGCTTTTTCAGCGAAGCGAGATAGAAAATCGGGAGGGTTTTGCATAGGTACCTTCCCTCCATTGTACTAAGCTGATTTTTTTGTTGTCT
>CBDUSP010000011.1:0-31346 GCA_965370365.1 uncultured bacterium
CAAGCAGACCGACGCGTTCGCCGAGGGCGTGGGCTTCACCGAGATACTGGCGAAGGCGGCTGCGTTTGCGATGGGAGCCGTGCCGGCGCTCAACGAGCGATATGCCGACGGCGGGGTCGTCCACAACGAGGACGTCAACGTCGGCATCGCTGTCGGGTTGGAGGAGGCGGTCGTCGTTCCGGTGATTCGCTCCTGTCAGAGCAAGGATCTCCGACAGATCGCCGGTGAGTTTCCCCATCCATCTACCCAAATAGGGAATTTCTACCTGAAAGTGAATCAATAGCCCGATAACAATTAGAAGAATCCCTGTGAGTACTAAAAACCGCGACATCCACTATACCAGAGAGAGGAGAATCTCTTTGATCTCATCCGCTGTGCGCAAGCCCACAAGTCGTTTTTCTTCCTTTCCATCTTTGAAAATAATCATCGTAGGAACAGAAGTAATTTGAAATTCTCCAGCCGTCTTCTGCTCGCTATCGATGTCGACCTTTCCGATCGTTGCTTTTCCAGAAACTTCCTTAGCAACTTCCTCTAAAACAGGGGCAAGCGTTCTGCAAGGGCCGCACCAATCTGCATGAAAATCAACAAGGACAACGCCTTTTGCTATATCTTGGGAAAAACTTGCATCGGTAAAGTGTTTGATCTCGCTCATAAGACTCCTCTTTTTGGAGGCACTATATCAGGAAAAGAATATTCCTTCTATCCCCTGAACGAAAATCTCGATTGCGAGTGCAGACAAGATAAGTCCCCCGATTCGGGTGACCACATTAATACCTGATGCTCCGATCTTTTTCTCAAGTTCGGTTCCGAAGGATAATATGAGTGTCACAAGTGCCCCAACAACAAGCCCGCAAAAAGAAAGCACAACAAGTTCTGTGAGGGAGTGGTAGAGGTGCGCCATCACGATCACGCTACTTAATGATCCCGGGCCTACCATGACAGGGATGGCAAGAGGAACAAAAGGGATAATTGCCTTTGTTCTTGTCGCTTCTTCCTCTTCTGTTTGTCGCATAGGAGAGATCTGCGCATTTAACATCGATAGAGCAAGGAGGAAAACGATAATCCCACCTGCGCACTGAAAAGCGGGAATCCGTATCCCTAAAACCGAAAGAATCGCGCCACCAAGCCAAACCGTTACCGCTAAGATGATGCCAACAGTAACACCGATCCAAAGTGCGCTTTTTTTTCGCGCCGCCCGGCTTCTGCCTTGAGTCAAGCTTAAGAAAACAGGGATTGCAGCAAGCGGGCTACAAAGCATAAAAAGAGTGACAAGGTAATTGACAACGATCGGACTTTTCATAAGGTTCCCTCTTTCCGCATTCTGAGAAATCTCCTAATTTTCTACAAGCTTTAAGGAACCACTGAAATGAATCAGTGGCTCCTTAAGGAGGATTTCCTTTTGCCCCTTCATGCAACCAAGTCTTTAGCTCTTTGATCGCAGTAGAGCATCTCGCGGCAATTGCATCATCGATCTCGCCTTTTGGGAGATCTTCGAAATCCTCCCACTCAATCGGTGAACCAAAAACACAAGAAATCTTACCAAAGATTTTTGGGAACTTGCTTTTTGCAGGCCACGCAGCCTGCGCACCTTTAATATACGCTGGGAAAATCGTGCACTTTGCTTTTTTTGCTAAAAACACAAATCCCTTCTTAAAAGGTTGCATGTCCTCATCACGTGCTCGCGTCCCTTCTGGGAAAATAATGAGCTTGTTCCCTTCATTTAAGAGTTTGATCATCTGACGCAAAATATTCATATCAGATGCGCCCTTTGCAAGAGGATGCGTATTGAGAACCTTAATCAGCCTCCCCAAAAGAGGAATGCGGAAAAGGGTCTCTCGTGCTAAAAAGTGAACCTCTTCAGGACAAGAAATCGAAAGAACCGGGGGATCATAAAAGGAGGTATGGTTTGCAATCAAAAGCCCAGCTCCCGGATAGATATGCTTTTCTCCGTATATCTTGAGCCGAAAAAAGAGTCTAAAAAAGATCCTTGCGGTCCAATAGACAAGGAAGTAGGGAAGCTTCATTTCCAAAAGGCGTTTTTTTCTTTTCGGGGTTTTTACAAGGATTTGTGCAACCACCTCATCGGCTGTGTAGTTTGATGTGTCGATTAAAACCGCATCATCAGCTTGTTTTAAGGGAGACGTTTCACGATTTTGATCATTTTTATCCCGCTCTTGCATCTCTTTAAGGACTTGGTCAAAGTCTTGTTTTTTTTCCGGGAATTTACGCTTTAACTCTTCAAAGCGCCTCTCTGCGCGGACTCTCTCGCTTGCTGTCAGAAAAATCTTCACATCCGCTTTGGGGAACACAACAGTCCCCATATCGCGCCCCTCAAAGACAGCATCATGAGATCTCCCAAAATGCCTTTGCATTTTCACCATGCACTTACGAACAGCTACATAGGTAGCTACTTGGGACGAGATCGATGTAACTTCCCGGGAACGGATCGCCTCTGTTACATCTGTTCCATCTACAAAGTAGGTCTTTTCTTGTCTTGAAGAGCGCACTTCAAAAGAAAACGAAGGGATGAGTTTGAGGACTTCTTCCTCATTTAGAGGATCGATTTTGCTCTGCAAGACTTTCCAAGCAAATGAACGATACATTGCGCCTGTATCGAAAAAAGAAAAGCCAAGTCTTTTTGCAAGCTCTTTTGCAACTGTCGACTTTCCTGTGCCGGAGGGCCCATCAATCGCGATTATCATACGGCTACAAAATGAAGATATAGGTAGAGAACGGGCGCGTTAAAAAGAAGCGAATCGATTAAGTCTAGAGCACCGCCAAACCCTGGCAAAACATTGCTATCTTTCTTGTTTGCATCCCTCTTTAATAAGGACTCAGAAAGATCGCCAAGAGGAGCAATGAGTCCTAAGAGCGGACCTAAAATTGCTGCTTGGGCAACACCAATGTGAAAGCCCTGCAAGTGAAAATGCCGACTTAAAAACAAAAACCCAAAGCTCGCTAGCCCTGCGCAAACAAGACCAAAAAACGTCCCTTCAATTGTTTTTCCAGGACTAATGGCAGGGGCGAGTTTCTTTCTTCCCCAAAGATTTCCCGCAAAATAGGCCCCAATATCCGAAACCTTTGTAACCACAAGGAGATACGCAACCCACCATCTTCCGTCTTCGGCCCCTGAAAAGTAGAGGATTCCCAAAATCATCCCCATCGGAACCGCAATATAAGTCATCCCAAAAGAGGATACAGCTAAGTTGACAATCGCCCCTTCTTTTTCTTTAAAATGCAGAACAAAAACGCTCAAAAAAGCGACAAAAAAGACAATTAAAGGAAGCATTACAAGTCGAGGTGATGTCTCGGAAACAAAAAATGCCACAACTTCTAAAAAAGTAAAAAGCAAGATCACAGGAAGAAGCAATCTTCCCCCCTTTGCCTTTACAAACTGCTCATACTCCCAAACAGCAACACAGGTGATCGTTGCTGTAAAAGCCACCACAACATATTGAAACCAAACATTTTGAGAAAAAACAAACAAGCAAATAAGGGAAGGAATAATAACTAGGGAGAATAAAAAGCGCTTCTTCAAGTCCTTCATATACCCTTTCCTTTTTGGGGAGCTTTTGCGATAAAACTTGAAACCGCATCGAAAAGATTTTGGGAAGAAAACTCAGGCCATAAAACATCACTCATGTGGATATGGGCATAGGAAAGCTGCCAAAGAAGAAAATTGCTCAAGCGAAGCTGACCACTTGTTCGAATCAAAAGCTCGGGATCTCCCCACTTTTGCGTATCAAGATGCTTTGCGATTAAATCTTCTGTAACCCCTTCAATATCAATTTTTTGACGCTCATTTTCCTGCAGGATTTTCACGATCGCTCTACGAATTTCGTCACGAGCGCCATAGTTTAAAGCGAGGACAAGGTTGATCTTGTCTCCCTTTTCAGTCATTTTTTTTGTCTCTTCAAAAGCATCGCGCACTTTTTCAGGAAGAAGGGAAAGATCACCGATTGCGTCCAATCGAATGCCTTCACGAACCATCAAGTCCCTTTTCCGAATGAGATAGACCTCAAAAATATTCATCAGAGCATCGATTTCTTCTTCGGGCCTCCCCCAGTTTTCTGTGGAAAATGAATAGACAGTGAGTGTTTTTGTCCCAAGTTCAATGGCAGCGCGCACCGTGTCGATCAAGACTTCAGCGCCTTCCCAGTGCCCCATCATAGGAGGAAGGGATCGAAGCTTCGCCCATCTGCGATTCCCGTCCATAATAATCGCGATATGATTTGGAACCTTCTTAGAGTCGATTAAAGAAATCTGTTCTGGAGTATAGATCGAATGCGCTTCTTCTTCTAAAGAAATACTTGAGTGAGCTGTCATAGGCGGACAAATTTTTATTTCATGGACTTCTGGAGCATATAGGATCTGAACTATATAGACAAGATCGAGAATTTCGAATATCCTATACCAAAGAAAGCTCAAGAATCAGGAATTTGACAAGAAGACTCCTCGAAATGATTGCCCGGAGCGAATGACCATTGCCGGGAGGCAAGGCGTGAGCGAGAGCAATCATTTCGAGGAAAAGTCGACGCCGTCAAAAACTGATTCTTGAACTTTCTTTGGTATACCAATCGTGTTCCCAAAATTGGATTTTAGACGGGATTGAAAGCTGCCGAATTTCAGACAAGTCAAGTGGTATTGTATTGCTAATACTATACCACTTGACTTGTCTGAAATTCGGCGCTTTGAACCCGCCTAAAACCAATTTTTGAATCACGATCGGTATATATCCAAAAACTCAAAATAAAAGGGCATCTAATGAGGAAAGGTCGTAAGTGGCAATTTATATCAATTCTCGCGGTAGCTGTTCTCACTATTTATAATATCCTCCCCACCCTTTTCTTTTACTCAAAACCACTCGCCGATCCCCTTTCGAAAAGCAGTGCCGAAAAATCGATTGTAGCGATCGAGCAAAGAATCGATCAGATGAGCCAAGAATCTGTCGATTGGATCCTCTCTTACTGCAAACACATTGGCATTTCCCCAAAAAAAGTTTCCCCAAACTCTGGATCAATCGCGGTTGAATTTACCAAAACATCTGATGCTGAAAAGTTTAGATCTTATGTGCAAAGAGCAGCTTCTTTAATTTCGTTTTCCCCTGCAAGGCTTACACCTTCTTTTAGCCAAGAAGATCCAAAATCAGTGATCTTGAACAGACAGATCCCGATTCACCTGCAAGAAAATAAAGGTCTTTTTTCTTGGGTAAGCAAAAAAGATCCCGAGTATCGAAAAATGGTGATTGAGAGATCTTCTCAAATCGCCTGGAATCTAATCGAAGGAGAAAAAAAAGGGCTCACCCCAAAGACAATTAAGGCCATGCTCTCCCAAGAAAATCAGTTTTCCTTTGAAGGGACAAAGCTTTGGATCGATTTTTCTCTTGAAAAAATTTGTTTTTCTCTCAAAAACAATGAGACTCTTATAAAGATCAGTCGTGATTTAGGAGAAAAAGTCCTTCAGAGTGAAAATGGGTTTGAGATTCCCTTCCACCTCCTTGCAGACACATCCAGCTCCATTGTTCTTCATTTAGATACACTGAGTAAGCTTGAGATCAACCAGGCTCTTTCTTCTATAAAAACAAAGTGGCATCCAAAGCATCCTGATTTGCAAAACATTCCAATTGTAGATGCGGACAATTATCCAAATCTTACCTTAGAGGAAAAAGCACTTTGTCTTGTTTTTGTATCTCCTTTTTCTGAAGATGCAAAAAACCTGTCCAAAGGCTCTTTGTATCTCTTCGTAAAAGGGATTGAAAGAATTCAAAAAACCTATGAAGGATTTCAGGATTCCCCACTTGCAAGTGCTTTGGAAGAAGATCTTGAAGCTCTTCATTTGAGCCTTTATGAAACAGGATTTTTAAGAGCAGATCCAGCGAAAGACGCTCCCTACAGCGCTGATTTTCAGTTTGAAAAGCCCGATTTTGCAGCACCAATTATTCAAGCATCTCGAGAAAACTTCCACGTAAATGCAGACAAAAGACATGCCCTTCTTGAGCTTTCCACCCATGAGCAAAGGATCATTGCCCAAAACAAGATCGACAACACCGTGCACGAAGAGCTCATCAAGTGGAGAGACGATTATAAAGCTTCTCAGGTAAATCTTGATCCAAAAGTACGGTTCGATGTTCCAAAACCGACCAAAAACGTTTTATGGAACAACGTTATGCTTACCCTACGCAAAATGGTTCGCGGTGATGAGAACCGTATTATTCGATGGGGACTTGACCTTTCTGGAGGAAAATCGGTAGAGCTCGAGCTTTTGGACAGCAAGGGAGAAATTGTCACTGCAGAAGAAGAAATCAAACAAGGAATGGGTGAGCTCTACAGCCGCGTAAACAAAATGGGCCTTTCAGAAGTTTCCATCAGGCAAGTAGGAGAGCATATTGCTCTCGACTTTCCAGGATCTCAAGCATTATCTGCTTCAGATCTAATCCAAGCATCATCGATGTATTTTCACGTTGTAAATGAAAAATTCTCTTCCTATAGCCCAACGATTGGAAACGCTGTGAATTCGTTTCTGCAGGGTGTGTGGGACGAGGCTTGTTTCACTGGGACAACAGATGCTGGGGGCGTAAACGCAATCGCAATCAAACATTTAAGCAGAAGCTCTGAAGGCGCTAAGACTCTTCGTGAAAATGGGCTTGAGCTTTTCAAAAAAACATCTCTCTCTAAAGAAAATGGGATCAATGACCATCTCTCGAAAGTCGTCATTCAAAGGGGATCTTCTGCTAAAGATTGGCAGGGACTTGGAAACCCGCTTCTTATCGTGTTTAACGATCATGTGCTCGAGGGATCTCAATTAGAAAATATCTATTCATCGTATGATCCACAAAGAGGAAATTTCTTAAGCTTCGGGGTCGTCTCATCCTTGCAAACCCGCGAAGGGAAGGAAATCTCTCCCCAAAAAAATCTTCATGCATGGACCTCGCGTTACTCAAAAAACAACATTCTCGGAACACTCAACGAAGCCCCCTCTCGCGGACAGGGCTGGCGCATGGCCGTTGTTTTAAACGACACCGTCATTAGCTCCCCAACGCTCAATGAAGCCATCAAAGAGAGCGCTTCCATTAGCGGCAGCTTTTCAACGGCAGAAGTGCAGCGCCTTTGTGCAGATCTAAAAGCAGGCTCCCTTTCATTTACTCCGCGGATCCTCTCTGAGAAAAATGTAAGTCCAGAGCTTGGTCTGGCAGATCGGGAGAAAGGAATCATGGCAACAGCCGTTGCTCTTCTTCTCGTTGTTATAGCTATGGTTGCATACTACCGCTTTGCAGGCCTTGTTGCCTCCTTAGCTGTCATATTTAACCTCCTCATTTTATGGGCAACTTTGCAAAATCTAGGTGCTACGCTTACGCTAGCTGGTCTTGCTGGAATTATTTTGACAGTTGGGATGTCAATCGATGCAAATGTTCTTGTCTTTGAGCGGATTAAAGAGGAGCAATCCCTTGGCAAGAGCGCCCAAAATGCGATTGCTGCCGGCTACAAAAAGGCCTTTAGCGCGATTGTCGACTCCAATATCACAACAATTATTGCCGCCTTAATTCTCTTAAATTTTGATGCAGGCCCTGTAAAAAGCTTTGCGATGAACTTGATCATTGGAATTACCTCTTCGATGTTCACATCGCTCTTTGTTACCCGTTGTTACTTTACTTTCTGGGCAAAAAACCCGAAGAATACGCTCTTAAAAATGAGCGACTGGATCCGAAAGACGCGATTCAACTTCTTAAAGTACACAAGAGCGTCCTTTTCGATTGCGCTGCTCACGGTTGCTGCGGGATCTTTCTTCCTCTTTTCAAAGTCTTCATCCATCCTTGGGCTCGATTTTACTGGGGGATACTCCATCCATGTTGAACTAAGTCCAGATCAAGACAGAAACTATGTAGAGGATGTGCAAAAAGCGCTCCTTAGCAAAGGGGCGTCTACGCAAGATTTCCTCGTACAAGGCTTAAGTAAACCAAATGAGCTTCGCATTTTATTTGGACAAAGTATGGAGCAGCAAGGAAAACCATTTGCAGGACTCCCTCTTGAAAAAGAGATCTCGAAGAGCGATCTTTTGTATCAGAAAAATCCAAGAATTTCCTGGGTTGTGGACACGCTTAGCTCCTCTGGTATTATGATTGCTCAAAAAAACCTATCCCACTTGCATGCAGACTGGACGGCAGTTAGCGGTCAAATGTCAGATACGATGAGAAACAGCGCAATTATTGGGCTTTTTCTTTCCTTTATCGCGATTTTTATCTATCTAGCCTTTCGATTCGAATATAAGTTTGCAGCGGCAGCGGTTGTGTGCGTTATCCATGATGCTCTCATTACTGTTGCTCTCATGGGTCTTTTGCATGCCTTTGGAGTGCCCGTGCAGCTTGATTTAATAACGATCGCAGCGATCATGACCGTGATTGGCTACTCACTCAATGATACGATCATCATTTTTGATAGGATTCGAGAAGAGATTCACGCAAAGAAACGAAATTTAAGAGACACAATCAATGAGGCTTTGAATTTCACTTTGAGTCGAACGATGATTACCTCAGGGACAACACTCATTGTTCTCTTTGCTCTTCTTTTTTTAGGAGGCGCATCAATCTTTGGCTTTGCGCTGGTGATGACAATGGGGGTTATTCTTGGAACCCTCTCTTCTTGGTTTATTGCGGCCCCGCTTGTCCTCTTTTTCCAAAGACGTGAAGAGAAGGCGGTTGCTATCAAAGAATGAGAGAGCATCAATGGATTTATCCGAAGGCAGACAAAAAGCTTCTTCAGGCCATCTCAAGAGAGTTTAGTCTTCATCCGATTACTTCCCAAATCCTCGTTTCTCGGGGGTTTGAGGATTTGGGCAGAATCCACGAGTTTCTCTATGCAAAGCTCCCTTCTCTCCATGATCCTGAGCTCCTCGCAGATATGCCTACAGCAGTAGCAAGAGTTCTTACCGCAATCCAAAAGAAACAAAATATCTTACTCTACGGCGATAACGATGTTGATGGAATGACGGGAGTGGCTCTTTTAACAGAGTTTTTGCAAAAAATCGGAGCCAATGTCTTTTTCAATGTTCCACACCGATCCTCTTTAAAAAACTCTTTAATTGGAGATGCTCTTGAGTTTGCTCTTCAAAACAAGTGCCAGCTTCTCATCACAGTTGACTGTGGAATTGGTGCGGCCAAAGAGATCGAGGAAGTGGCCTCTCATGGGATCGATGTAATTATCACAGATCACCATGAGCCTACCTCAAAAATCCCCCACTGCATTGCCACTTTAAACACCAAGCTCATCAATAGTACCTATCCCAATCGCGAACTTACAGGTGTCGGTGTTGCTTTTAAACTCGTACACGCCCTTGCAAGCGCCCTTATAGAACAAGGGAAAATGCACGCATCTGAGCTTGATCTTAAAGAGTATCTAGACCTTGTTGCACTCGGAACAATTGCCGATATGGGATCTTTGCAAGGAGAAAACCGACTCTTGGTGCGCTACGGGCTTAAGCAAATGAGCGATAGAAAACGCGTAGGGCTCGCCAAGCTGCTTGAGGTGAGCGAGTTAGGAAAAAAAGAACTCACTCCAAACGACATTACCTCAAAAATCGCTCCAAGACTCAATAGTCTTGGGAGGATTGCGGATCCGATTAAGGGGGTAGAGCTTCTTCTTGCAAAAGACCAAGATCATGCTGAAAAGTTAGCGCATGAGCTTGATCTCAATAATTTAAAAAGGCAAAGAATCGAAAAAGTAGCATCAGTCGATATTGAAGAGTATCTTTTCAAGCATCCTGAGATCTTAAAAGAAAAAGCGATCGTCTTGCAATCGGAGAGCTGGCATCCTGGGATTATTGCTATTTTGTCCGCGCGCGTTGCAAAAGAGACCCATCGTCCAACACTTATTTTAGCTATAGAAAAAGGAGTTGGGAAGGGCTCTCTTCGAACGATTCGAGAGTTTCCTCTTCTTCCAACGCTCAAAGAAAACCGTGATCTTCTCATTAGTTTTGGGGGACATGATTTTGCTGCAGGTCTTACGATCAAGCAAGAGAATATCGAGAAATTCAAAGCTCGTTTTATCGCAGCTGCAGGCAAATTGCTGCAAGAGAAAGACCTCCTTTCAAAAATCCATCTCGATGCGAAGATTTCTTTCCAAGATCTGACCTTTGATTTTATGGAATCTTTGCGTCTTTTGGAGCCCTTTGGGCATGACAATCCTCACCCGATTCTTTACTCTGAGGTAACGCAAGCATGGCCTCCGAAAGTGTTAAGCAAGCGCCACTTGAAAGTTTTTTTCATGCAAAATGACCTTCTTCTCGAAGGGATGGCTTTTAATCTAGCGGATAGAAAAAAAGAGCTCAAAGGGGAAAATCTTCCCTTGAAAATAGCCTTTACCCCGCACGTGCACACCTTTTTGAAAAAAGAAAGTTTGCAGCTCCAAATCAAAGATTTCCAATTGACGTGAATTTCCAAACTCTCTACTACCAGGGAAGAGGGGTCTTTTTTGTGATTTTTTCCTTTGCAAAAGTCATCTCTTGTGTCATCTTTAAAAGAGCTAATTTGTATGCCTAAACGAGCGAAAAAACCGATGGTTCCTATCTTTCTTTCACTTATGATGCTCTTTAGTGGGTGCGCAACCAACGTGGGAACGGGGATTATCTCCGGAACAACTGTTGCGGCAGGCCTCGGGGGAATCACGTGGGGAACGGGGGGAGCTATTCTTGGAAGCGCCACCGGTCTTATCGCAGGCTCTTTAATTGGTTTTGCTTTAGATGAGCAGGATCGGAAAGTGATCGAGCAATCAAGTCCAAGAACTGTCGATCGCATCGACCGGGACGATCCACTGACAGTTAACGATATCATTAAATTAAGCCAGTCGGGTGTAAATGATGATACAATCATCCAATACATCCATGAGCAAAAAACGACCTATAACTTGACGCGGCCCCAAATCCGAAGACTCCAAGATGCGGGAGTAAGTCAAAGAGTGATTCACCATATGGCGGAGACTGATGGCGACACAGCTCGATAACGAAACGAATCAAGATGATGGCTATTTTCAGCATACTCTTCCTTCCTACTACCGCTGTGTCTTAAAAAACTTTCGAAAAAACGCGCGTTTATTTGTTCACTTTAACCTGCTTTTTCTTGTGCTTTTTACAACCGAGCTGGTTTGTTTTTTCGCCTTCTTCCCTATTTTAAGCCGGTCTCTTTTGCTGGCTCTTTCTTTAAGCGCGCTTTTTGTCACAGGGTTTTCTTACCTGGTGCTTCTCTTCTATTTTCAAGCGAGAAAGCCAGATGAGCTCGCTTCCATCAAAGAAGAGTTTATTCGATCCTGTAGACGGGTCATTTCTGCGCCATCTGGAATGGCCGAGCACCACCTATCGATTGCAGAAGCACTCCTTCGTCTCTCTTCTTATCTACAAGACTTTGAGTGGGAGTTTTATAAAGTCCCTGTCTGCAAACGGGCGCTGTCAAAATTCTCTGCCTACTGCTACTTTGAAGATGTTTTTCTGTTCAAGGAGAGTCTCCTTCTTTCTGCGATCGATGAACATATTCAGCAAATTCGAACAACGCCAACGGATCTAGAAGTGCACGCCTCTTTAGGGGGGACATACGTAACGCTCTCAAGACTCTATCGCAATCCGATTCAAAACTCACATCACCCAAGACTTGGAAAGCTAAAAAAGCTCCAGCAACTCCTCGAAGAGAAATCCGATATTTACGCGCGTCTTGCGATTGAAGAGTTTACAATCTTGAGTCAATACGCTTCTGACGATCCGTGGGTGCATGAGCAAATGGCAATGGGATACAAAGACCTTGGAATCCCAGAAGAAGAGATTAAAGAGATGGAGCTTCTTGCAAGCCTTAGACCGCAGGATAAAGCGATTCTCTTTCGCCTAGGGACTCTCTATTTCTCTCAAGGCATGAATGCAAAAGGGCTTAAAGTCTACGAAGAGCTGCAAAAAACCAACTTCAAGCGAGCCGAAGATCTCATTGCCTCTTACGGCGCAATGAGCTAAAAAAAAGCAAATTCTGTTTCAGAATTAAACGCGAGCGCCTAAATCCATTACACTACTTGGTGGTTCATCCTTAGATGGGGCTCCTGCAGGCGTTGCTGCTTGTTGTTCTGCTACCGCGTCAAAGTCTCCTAGAAGGTTTCTCGCTACTGGAAGACCCTCCTCAGAATAATCAGGTGTTCCGTTTCTCGAAATTACGGGTTGTTGACTTGCTGACACGACCATGTTTCATCTCCTTTAAAAATAAAAACACACTAACAAAAAAACTAATTGTCAGTAAGATGCATTTTGTTTTTTAAAATCAAAGAAATCTTTTTAAGAATTAAAATAAATCTTTACAGTGAAAAGAGTTGTCTTGCAACATCTCCTAAATCAGGAGACGCCCCGTTATTAGACGAAGTAGGGCTTTCTCGATGACGATCAGGAGCGCGACTTCCCTGTGGTTCCGGTGTTGATTCTCCAGATTGAGGAGTGGAATCGATATGTTTTGGTTCAAAAGGAGTTGTATTCTCAGAGAGATCTCTAGAAAAAGATCTTTCTGGAGTTGACGCTCCTGACCCTCCTGAAAAAAACTCATCTCCTACGTTTGCCATTTTTTCTGCAGATGGTTGAGCTGAATCACCGCCACTTCCAAAAGAAGCAAGAGGAACCTGAGAGTCTGACGGGGAAGAGGTTTTAACTGGTGTAGATGCAGACATATTTTCTCCTTTTATATACTAACTAATTTTATCGATCTGTAGGGGGGCTATTGCTTCCTTGATTTACTACCAGCACGAAGAAGTTTGAAGGAATGGTGTTCGAAGGAAGGACAAAGCTACTTACATTGCTCCCTTGAAATATCGAGCCATTTTCATCAATAGAAGAGAAGGGAGGAGGAACGGGCATCTCACTAAGAAGAGGGGGTGGAACAACGACTTCAGATACCGTTGAAGGATCCCTTACTTTGGCAGGGATCGTTAAGGGAGTCGCACAAATAACCGATGACATTCATTCTCTCCAATTTTTATTTTAAAACCTTATTAATTTATTATAATAGAATGGAGACTATGTGTAAATATAAGTTTGTTTTTTAATTTACTTAAAAAACATAATTATACTATTAAAAATTTTACTTGTAAGTTCATAGGAAAGGATTAAGGGAGTGTTTTCACGACTTTTCGCGAAGATCTTAACTCGCTGCGAATCAAAGGGTTATGAGTTCTGTAAGTGTATTGCGCCCAAAAATGAAACTAAAGGCCGATGAAGGCAGCGACGGTTTTCCAGTCGACCATGCCAAGGATCAGGCCAAGAGCGCAGAACTGGCATGCTCTCCAGTTGACCTTTTCAGCATAGAGCCTTTGGCTCCAAAGGTTTGAAAGAGCAATGATCGTTACTGAAAAGAGGGGGAAAATAAGCGCGTTTTCAAAAGGGCCTGCGACCTCTGTCGACCGGATCATAAAGTAGGTGCCGGTTCCGTTTGCCAAACCCCCGAGAAGGCCATATGAGGCCTCTCGAATTCTGACGCGCCTTCTCTCGTAGTAGAGAAAAACACCTGTCTGAACAAGACAGGCGGAGAGGAACATAAATGGAGTGAACCACTGGCTCTGAATCGTCTCTGCTGTAAAGAAGGAGGAAATCACTTCCGGATGGGGAAGATTTAGCAAAAGAGCGCGCCACTGAAAAAGAACGAGAAGCGCAACATGCAAGGAAAACATCAAAGAGCAAAAGACAATCCACTTCTTTTTATCTTGCGCACCTTCAGCACCTCTTCCTGCAAGAAAAAGTCCAAAAAGAACGACAAGCGAACCTACTGCATGCCAAAACTTATATGGAAATCCATAAGAGACGCCAAAAAAGAAGGCCATGATGATCGCTGGAACAACAGTTGCTGAACTCAGCATGGAGAAGGTAACCCCCGGAGGGCCCTTTTCTAAACTCCTTCCTAAGAAAAATCCCATCGAAGCAAGAACAATCCCCGCGATAATCCCAAGACACACAATTGAGCTATTGATTGAATAGTCTCCAACGCGAACAGGGTTTAGCATTAAAGCGACGATGAAAGCCATGGCCATCTGAAAAACCAAAAACCCTTTTGTTGTCCCCCCTTGATCGATACTCTTTCGCATAAAAAGATTCGATAAAGAGACAAAGGAACCTGCTAGAATCATTAGAAAAATCGCCATCACATCCTCACTTTTTTTAAGATCGTAGCACGTTTGCGAAATTAGTTTTAAGCTTTTATCGCCAAAAAGACACCTGACTTTTTTGTATTTGCTCAAGGTTTTTTTTGAAGAGAAGAAAGCCTTTTCTCTCGCTGGCTTTCTCTGTTATACTCGGGGCGTATGAAGCGCTTTTTAAGATCCCTCTGCCTTCTCCCTCTTCTTTGCTTTGGAAACATGCAAAATGAAGAAGAAGCGCTCTTCCTCAATCGCATTGCCGATTTCTGGGAAGAGGGCGAGTATTATATTGCTAAAGTACAGATCCAAGAGTTTCTGTCCCTGTATCCAGAAAGCGCCTTTTCAGATTCGCTCAATGCCGCGATCGGAGATCTTCTCTTAAGAGAAAAAAACTATCCGGCAGCCCTCGAATCCTACGCAAAGATCCAAGACTCTGAAATCGAAAAAAGAATCTTCATCCACAAGCTCCAGTGCCTTTCAGAAATCCAATGGCATGCAAGTCTTGCCGATGAGTGCGAGGCTTTTTTACGCAAAGAACAGAGCGATGCGGATGAAAAGCTCCAAGTTACGCATTATCTCGCAACAGCTCTCTACCATTTGTGCATAAATAGCGAAGGCGAAAAAGCTTTACATCTTGCCGAGAAGGCAAAACCGTATTTTAAGGAGCTTTTTCAAACAGATCGCAAGGCGGAAGTTACAGAAGCCTTTGCGCATCTTTTGAGCCTTCTAAAAGAACATTCAGAAGCAGCTTCTTTATATCTCGCAATTGCAGAGGGCGATGGAGAGACCCTTTTCAAAGCCGCTCTTTTACAAGCGGAATATGACAAGGAGCTTAGCTTAAAAACACTCGAAGAAATCCTCGAGACTTCTCAAAACCCTGAGGTTTTCTATAGTAGGCTTGTTCTTCTTTTTGATCTTGAAAAATACGAGACGATCATCAATGAAAAAGATCTCTTTTTAAACAAGATCCCCTCATCAAAGATTCGGGAAGCACATCTTTTCCTTGGACGCGCTTTTTTCTCCCTAGAAAAACATTCAGAGGCTTGTCTTGAGCTCGGCTCATATATCGCCTCTCAAGAAGCGACCAGCCCCTCCCTTTATGGCGCTCTTTTAATGCTTGTCAGAGCCTCTGAAAAAGCAGAGGATCTTACGCTTCTAACAATTGGCCTTACAAAACTCGAGATCCTCTATCCAGAAGATGAAAATCTCTTCGACGCCAAACTCTCCAAAGCACTCCTTCTAAAAAAACAAAACAGGACGGAAGAAGCGCTTCGAGAACTCTCTCGCTTAGAGGATAGGCCTGAAGTTCTTCTTGAACAAATTGCCATCCACGACAAAATGGGAAGCTGGAGAAAAACAAGAGAGCTTGCATTTACCTTTCTATCAAAATATCCAAATCATGATCTTCTCTCCCTTGCTGGCAAGTATTTAATTGCCGCTTCTACCGAGATTGCAAATAGCTATGAAGAAGGGAAAAAAGATCTCATTTCAGATTTACAAAACCTCATTAAAAAAGAATTCATTCCTACAGAGACAAGACTCTTTTGGCAGTACCTTCTTGGAAAAACATTTTTTATCTTGCATGACTACAAACAAGCGGAAATCATTCTTATAGAGGCCACGCAAAACCCCCTTTTCCCTCGAGAAACGCTTGCAGATGCCTACCTTGTTCTTGGCCTTTGCTATAGAGACGATGCAAAAGACCTTAAGTCTTTCATTTCTTATGGAGAGATGGCGTTAAATGTAGGAGATATCGATAAAGGCTTTTTGCACTCCGCTCTTTATAACGCCTATCTCGAAAGCAACCCCGAAAAAGCCGAAGAACATCTATTCCAAGCGTTTAGAGAAAAAGCGAACATCGAAGAAAAAAACCTTCTTTGGCTCTCTAGAAACTTAATCGACAAACAAAGGCCTCAGGATGCAATTGTTGTCTTAATGCATGTTCAAGAAGAAACAGCTCAGTTTGAACTTGCAAGGGCCTATTATCAGCTGGGCGAAAATGAAAAAACCATCGCGCTTTTAGAAAAGCTAAAACAAGAAAACGCAACCACCCTACTTCTTGGAAAAGCCTTGGCAGCCTCTGGCAAAAAAATAGAGGCAAAAAAGCTTTTTGACTCGCTCTTTTCTGAAACTTCTTTTCTTAGAACCTCTTGTGGATCGGCGGCTTATCTAGAAAGCATACGCCTTGAGTTTGCAGATGGGCAAAAACCCTCAGTTGAAACGTTTGCCAAACTAAAAAATCTCATTTTGCAAAAAACCATCTCTAATGAACCCACCTATTTGGAAGCTTCCCTTGACTACATCAATCTCCAAACGCAAAGACCTCAAGAAGAAGAAAGAGAAGAAGTAGCGCTTCTTTTGCGCAAAAAACTCTCTCTTTTGGAGAAAACAAAAAGGGCTTTTGAGAGCACAGAAGATCTTCTTTCTAAAGACTACCATGCAGGGCGCGAGCGCTCAAAAAAACAAAATGCTCTATACATGGCATACATGGATTTTTTTGACGCAGAGATGCTTGCAACACAAAGCCTGCTTGAAAGTAATGCAAATGTACAAAACCTGTTGCAAGCAAAAGCAAAAAATCTTTTGCTAAAGATCTGCCAAGAAAAGGCGCACCCAGACCTTGTAGCTAGAGCAAATCAATGTCTCAATCCGTAACAAAGCACAAAAGAAAACTGCTGGTTTTCTCTATTTTTGTTTCTCTAATCCTGCACGGGCTTGAAATTCATTTTTTGCAGCGTCAAGCCTTTTGGTTTTCCTCTCCCGAAGCTCCTATAAATAGCGTCGATAGCTGGACGCTTGCTATGACAAAAAAAGAAAAAAACCAAATCTTAAAAGAGACATTTCATACTTTTTCCCATGCAAAAAGGGGCTCTCATTTTGCAAAACTCTCCCCAATCCAACACGCAGCACACATAGCGATCTCTTCTCCGCATCCCGAATCTTTTGCAAGTGGGTCCCTAGAAACAGAGATCTCCTTCCCCAAAAAACATTTGTTGACCTTTGTCAAAAATCCAACTCTCGCTATTCCCTTTGAAGAATTTGTTCTCCCATCTCTTCCAAAAAAAGAGCTGACACCAAATGCTTCAGAAGAAACCATACTCCCTTCTCCTCCAGAGCCCTTAGCAAATACCCTTGCTCTTGTAGAAAAACTCCCAAGACAAGCGCTTTGTCATGCCTCCTCTTCTCCACCTCTTAAAGGAATCTCCATCTCTTCAGAAATAGGGCCTTTAAAGTTTAGTCCTCCAACTCTTAGTTCCGTAACTCCGCTCCTTAAAATCCCCTCTCTTTTTGAGCGCCGGACACCCTCCTACTCTAGTTTTTTTGATACAGAGATTGTATTTCTTGAAGTTGAAGAGGGCTCTTATCTCTTTGCCCTTACTTTGATACCAAAGGAAAATTTAAAACTTGATCCTCTAAAGCAAAACTATCTCTTCCTCATCGATCGCGCTAACTCAATTCAAAAAGAGCGCTTAAGCGCCACAAAAATTGCAGTAAAAAAAGCAATCGAAGAGCTGCATGAAGGTGATTTGTTTAATATCGTTGTTTTTGATCAAAGGGTCGAAAAACTCTCCCCCATCTCTCTGTCTGTAACACCTGCGTCTATTGAAAAAGCGCAAGGCTTTTTAAACACGATCGAACTTGGAAACTTTTTCTCTCAGAAAAACCTCTATAAACCTCTGTTCTTGACCGTTCCTCAGTCCTTAAGCTCAAATGAGCTCTATACAGCCATTTTGATTACTGACGGGGACAATCTATCGAACAAAAGTCACTTGCAGAGCCTCACACACGACTGGACGAGACTCAATCAGGGGAAAGTCTCTCTCTATACCCTTGGAATCAACGAAGATCCTCACCTCGATGCATTAGACACGCTATCGAATCTTAACCGAGGCAAAACCGTTTCTTCTCCAACACATAAAGGGATGAAACGAAAACTCTTAAAGCTGATGAAATCAATTGGCTCGCCACTTGCAAAAAACCTCACCTGCCAAGCAATCTCACGCAAACTTGAGTCCACAACAAGCATCGAGCTGTTCCCGAAAGGGAAAAATGCACCTCATCTTTTCTTAAATGAGCCGTATGTGATCTTAGGAAAAACAAATTCGCTCGATGATTTTGTCCTCTTTGTACAGGGAAAGCTTGCAAATGAGTGGCTTCACATTAAAAAGACCATCTCTTTTGCCAATGCAAAAAAAGCGCCACCCGCCCTTGCATCTCAATTTGCACAAACAAAGGCGCTAGATCTTTATCAAAAGTATCTTGAAGGTGCAGGACCCGAGTTTTTAGTTGAAGCAAGAGAAGTCTCAAGAACTTATGAATGTGCTGGGGTCTTTGAGTGACTCTACGTATTGTTGCAGGCAAGTTTAAAGGAAGAGTCCTTCAAACGCCGAAAGGATCGAAGACCCGTCCCACACAAGAGGCTTTAAGAGAATCTGTTTTCAACATCTGCCAAGCAACAATCGTTGGGGCTACCGTGCTTGATCTTTTTGCAGGAAGCGGAGCGATGGGTTTTGAAGCTCTAAGTCGCGATGCTGCTCATGTCACATTTGTCGAAAAAGACAAACAAGCAATCGCTTGCATCCGAAAAAACATCGAGCTTTTAGATGTTGTTGAAACGACAACCCTCTTAAACCAAGATGCTCTTATTGCAATGAAGCGACTGAAGAGTTTTGACTTAATCTACGTAGATCCTCCCTACGCTATGCCCGTAGGACCCATCCTAAAAGCCATCATCGATCACAACTTGCTAAAACCAAATGGGATACTCTTTGTAGAAGAGCTCTACAATCCAAAAAAAGAGCCCCTCAATCTAGAGAGGCTTATTTCTAAAAGCAGTAGGCGATTTGGAAAAGCCTCACTTCTTGAATTCATTATTGGTACATAACCTCGGACAGAAGGAGACACTGAACAACTCATTCACCAGCTCTTCGGCCAAACCTCACCAAAAAAAACAGGATTTTGTTAATTTTCAAACCAAGAGTCTGCTTTCTAAGCCTGTTTTTGCTTAAGGAACTATCCTGCAAGCGCGAAGCGCGTATCCTGCCACCTAAGTCAGCGGTGATCCTGCAGCGAAGCGTATCCTGTTAATTTTTCCCTCGGGAATTTCATCCTGCAAGCGTTAGCAGATCCTGTTAATTTTTTAACGCGAAACAGTCATGTTGCCACTTTGATCAAACCGTCTCTTTTCTCCGACAGGAAGATCTTGAGCAAATTCTTGCTCTAGCAAGGGAGAGCCATTCTCGTAGTACTTATTGAACTTACCATGACGAAGACCCTCTTTGTATTCCGCTTCAAAAACAAGAGAACCTTTCTCATTCCAGTTTTGACAAAGCCCTTCTAGCTGATCGTTTTGGTAATGGTACATCGATGCGACTTTACCATTTTCATAGTATGTGATCTCTTCTCCCGCGCGAACGCCGTTTATGAAAGAAACCTCACGCCACACTTTCCCATTTTGGAAATATTGACAAAGAGGACCCTCTTGTCTGTCAGAGACAAAAGTGATTGTGGTTGTTACTTTTCCATCGGGAGAAAAGATCGTTGCAATGCCTGATTTTTCTCCCTTCACATGAGGCGTCTCTGAGAGCTTCTTCCCATCTGGAGTAAATTCAGTTGCAGTTCCATCTAAGCAATTATCTTTAAAAAACGCCTGAAGAGCTTTTACCTTTTCTCCCTGCTCATTTGGAGGATAGAAAATTTCATGAAGGCCATTTTTAAAATGATTTTGGTATTGGTAAACAATGGTTCCTAAATCATGCGTTCTCTGGAAAAAACGTCCCTCTAGTTTTCCATGGACGTAATTTGCCTCTTCAACAAGATCCCCTTTTTCATCCCACGCTTTTTTCGCGCCGTGCAAAACCCCTTTCTCATAAGGAATCGTCGATTGCATGATTCCATCTTGATAGTAAGAGATCTGCTCTCCATCTGGAACATCATTTTCAAAGTTTGTGCGGCGCATCCGCTTTCCGCTTTCGTAGAACCACTCTTGCGAGCCATTTTGCTTGCCCTCTTCAAAATGAAGGCGGGTTCTCAATTGATCCTTGTCCCAAAAAGAGAGCACGGTCCCGTGAAGACGATCTTTTCGGTATTCGGCCTCTTCAACAAGCGCCCCTTTCTCGTTCCATTCACGCCAAAAGCCATTTTTCACCCCCAAAGCATACTCAATGCGCATTTTCATCTGCCCATTTTCAAACCACTCTGTCTGAACACCTTCCGGCTGATCTTTTTGGAAATAGGCATCGAGTTTGGGGTTACCGTTTGCATACCACTCCCCGATCTGCCCTTCTTTTAGCCCCTCTACAAAATGAGCTCTGCGAGCAAGTACACCGTTTGGATGCCACTCTTCATGAACGGAGCTTCGCTTTTGATCCTTAAACGTGGAAGACGCTTTGATTTGGCCTGCTGGATAGTATTCTTTTTGGACTCCATCCAAGTGTCCTGATAAATAGCAGTGTTCTACTTTTAGATTCCCATCTGCATACCACTCAAGATATGGGCCACTAAACTGCTCGTCTTCTAAAAAACACTGTCGGACGATTTGTCCCTCTTCATTGTATTCAGATAGTGGCTCTTGCAAATTTCCTTTTGAGTCAAAGTTAGCAACGTAGGCAAGTGCCCCATTTGGATGCTCTCTAAAGTGTTTGCCTTTGGGGACTCCTTTTTTAAATGTCCCTTCGCCAAGCAGCTTTGCGTCTTCAGAAAACCACTGCTCTTTTCCCTCTTTCTTCCCGTTTTTAAATGATGCGCGGTAGGATTCTTTTCCATTTTGATGGTAACGAATATGAACGCCTACAGGGTTTCCTTCTCGATAATCTCCGATTTCAAGGACATTGCCCTCTTCTGAATAAACAACAAGCGCCGAATTTTTTGCATCGCCATGTAGAGATCCATCAATAAAACGTCTCTCTGCCTTTAACGTTCCGCTTGGAAACCATTCTTTTGTCGTCCCATGCACTTTCCCATGAACATGCGGGATCACGGCTGCTTTGATTTTACTTGGGTAGTACTGAGTAACATCGCCTTCCAAAAGTCCATCGCTGTAAAAAGCCTCTTCTTTTGTGCTCTCGTTTTCATAGTAGGAGATTGCCTTTCCTTCTAACTGCCCTTTTTCATAATGCGTTAGAGCGCTTACCTTGCCATTGGGGGAAAAATACGTGCAGTCTCCATGACTCACGCCTTCTTTATAGTGAGAAACGCGGAGCAAGGCTCCCCTGTCTGAAAAATCGGCTCTAATCCCATGAGGAACAATTGTGGATCCCCACTCCTCTATTACAGGAGACTCTTGTGCCACCACAGTGACATCCATCTCCGCTTGGATCGTTCCATTTTCAAAAAAGACGATCTGCTTTACAGCCCTCTCCGATCCATCGGTGAGTGGCTCATAAAAAACACTTTGCTTCGGAACACCATTTGAATGCATCTGGACAACTTCTGCTCTCCAGTTTGGCTCTCGAGGCTTTAAGCCAGAGAGGGGATGCGGTTTTTCGTTTGCAAAAAGGGAGCAAACACACAACACAAAAAGAAACTTCTTCATCATAGTATCACCAATCATCGGGGTGTAAGGGACCTAAGTTTTTTCCGCCTTGCATCGAAAACAACTTTAAAAGGTCAATGTCATCAGAGCCGGCTTTTTTACTTCGAATTTCCAGGCGTCCTTCTGGCAGAATATCTCCTGTCGCAGTAAAAGCAAAAGAAATTCTTTCTTGTTTTTTTCCGTCCAAGAGAAACTCCAAAGATCCCAAAGAAAGGGGGGGTAGTGCCTTCACCTCAGGAGAGTCGATACACTCTACTTTAAAAAATAACTGATCGCTCTCGACAAAAAGATCAGCGCCCCAATCCGCCTGCATATTCATTGCGAGTCTACGGCATGTCAAGAGCCTTGAACGGAGTCTCTCCATATTTGATGAAAACCGCTTTTTAACGATCATGCCGTGCATCTTCCAGCCAATTGCGCTTGCAACGGCAATACAAATCACAATTGCAATCATCACTTCAATCAAGCTAAAAGCTTTCTTCATCTTCGTCTTGTGAAGCAATCCCCACCTTCTTCCGGTATTTATCCAAGTTCTGCGAGCTAATGAGAAAAGAGCTTTTATCCCTTGTAACACCAATGCGAAAAGGGGCCCCCCATCCATCTTGAACAACTTTTTTTGGACTCTTTGCAAGCCCATACTTTTCCAAGATTTCCGCCGGGTGCTTTACAATCGTATCTGGGGACTCTCCCTCGGCAACGCACATTAAAAAAAGATCTTGTAGTTGCTCAATTGCCTGCTCTGTTCGAAACACTTTTCCCTTATCAAGAGCTCCTTTCATGTTATAACCGATCGCACCTGTAATTAGCGTGATTAAGAAAATAACAATGATAATTTCCAAAAGGGTAAACGGCTTCTTCTTCACTAACATCCTACACAAAAGATTTTAGGGGACAGTATACAAAAACAGGAGATTCACACCAATCATAAGAAAAAAGAGAAGCTCCTTCTCGAAAAACATTAACAAGCTACTAATCAACCGCTTAACAACAATTCCCCACACAAGATTGACATAAAACCTAACCGATTGTTAGGTTTTATGTATGAAAAAAAAGAATATCGAAGAACATCTCTATAGGATAGCCAGTCTTCAACAGGGTTATTTCACTTCTTATCAGGCCAAAAAAGCTGGTTATTCTGATAGTCGATTCGCCTATCACGTCAGAGCGGGAAATTGGATTCGGGAGGGGAGGGGCATTTATCGATTGGCAAATTATCCCGTGGGAGAAAGACCTGATCTAGTGTACTGGAGTCTTTGGTCCACTAATCGTCAGGGAGAAGTAGAGGGAGTGTTTTCTCACCAAACGGCGCTTTCCATTCACGAACTTAGTGATGCTATGCCAGCAAAGTACTCCATGACGGTGTCAAAAAAATTTAGAAGATATCATCCTCCTCCAGAAAATCTTGTTCTCTATTTTGCCAATCTTTCGCAAAAAGAAATATGGGAATTTGAGGGATACAAAGTCACCAGTCCTAAAAGGACAATTCAAGATGTCTTGCTCGACGAGAGTTGCCCTGAAGAATTGGTCATTCAGGGGATAATAGACGGTTTGAGGAAAGGCGTAATTACTCAAGATCAGATCTTCGAGTTTCAGGCCAACTTGCAATCAGACCGAACCAATCGAATTTTGAAAACGGTTACACAAGATGAAAAATGAAAAACTGTTATCAGCTCCTAGCTTCCGTCAGAGTTTAGAAAATCGGCTCCAAGTAGTTGCAAAAAAGACGGGGAAGGATTTGCAAAGAATTCGAACGAAAGTTGCCTTCGAAAGGTTTCTTGCTCGCTTATTCTTTACAAAGCCACATCCTTGGGTACTGAAGGGGGGATATGCTTTAGAAGTGCGCTTTGAGTTGTCACGCGCAACCAAAGATTTAGATCTTTGCACAAGTCTGCAAATCGTGGGGTCTCCCGAAAAACAGCAGTTACTGCTTCATCAAGAACTCCAAAAATATGCAGCGTTAGAGCTCAATGATTATTTCGTATTTCATGTAGGGCCATCAGCCAAGCTTATTGAATCTGCCCCTGAAGGGGGATTTAGATTTCCCGTGCGCAGCATGTTAGCGGGAAGATTATTTGTCGCATTTTCCTTGGATATCGGGATGGGAGATGCAATTACCCCTCCGGTAGAAGAACTTGAAGGAGATGATTTGCTAAAATCCTATGGAATCTCTCCTGCTCGTTTTGAAGCCATTTCCCTCGAACAACAATTTGCCGAAAAAATCCACGCAATGACTGTTCGCAGAGGGAATCGTGAAAACTCAAGAGTTAAAGATTTAGTCGATGCTCTTTTACTGATCGGAGCTGGCCTTGACCGAAAACAAACCATGAACTGCTTGGAAAATACCTTCAAGCGCCGAGGGAACTCATCAGCCCCCTCTTCCGCCCCTTCTCTCCCAAATAGTTGGAAAGAGCCTTTCAAAAAATTGGCTGTTGAGTGCGGATTAGATCCTGACTTCGACAAAGCCATCGATATCCTATCAGCTTATTGGGAATAACTTTTTTAAGTCACAAACGAACTTACGTCCGTAAGCGGAAGCAAAACGGCAAGGAGTACGAAACCAACAAGGCCTCCGAGAATCAGGAGGAGGATCGGCTGGGCAAGCGTTGCAAAACGCTCTAAATACGTCTCAAGCTCATCTTCATAAATCTCAGCAATCTGCTGCATCATAAAGCCAAGTTTCCCCCCAGCCTGGGCAATAGCGATCATCCGAGGAACAAGCGGCGGAATTAAGGGATCGTTTTGAAAGGCAACGTGCAAAGGTTCCCCTTCAGAAATTTTTTCTTCAGCCTGTTTGATCACTTTTTCAAGTCGTGGATGCTTGATCACC
The DNA here is from genome assembly GCA_965370365.1 of uncultured bacterium. Taxonomy (GTDB): domain Bacteria; phylum Chlamydiota; class Chlamydiia; order Chlamydiales; family SM23-39; genus DAIDHZ01. Next base: position 24,497 of record CBDUSP010000011.1, read on the forward strand.
CCTCTTGCTTGAGAAAATGCCTTCAGTGCAGGAAGTCCCCCTTGAAGCAATGTGGCTGTCGCTCTACAAAACCGGACAAATGCAAGTTTTATCAAAAGATTGCGAATCCAGGGAAGGCGGCTTGCCGCGGCGCGGAAAGAATTTCGACATTTTTCCGATGAAAAAAGAAAAAATCCTGCTCCAATCATACCAAGCACACTCCCAATAAAAAGACCTTTTGCGTGACACACAAATGCGCTCGCAGCAAACACAACCCGCGTAAAAACATGCAAATCTCTTCCCTCAAAGAGTTCTCTTAAAGAAGGGACCACGAAAAAAAGCAACACGGAGAGAATCACAAAACAAAACCCTGCAAGAAGCGTTGGATAAAGAAGCGACGAAACAATCTGTTTTTTCGTCTTAATCTGGCGACTTAATAGAAAGGCGATCTCATCAAGCGCCTCTGGCAATCTTCCCGTTTTCTCTGCATTCGAGACCATCGAAATATAGAGAAGATCAAAGCTCTCTTTATGTCTTGCCAAAACTTCTGAAAACGACTGCCCTGTACGCACTCTGTCACATAAATCGAGTAGGAGTTTATGCGTTTTTTGTCCGCGATATTTTTCCTCCAGCGCAGATAGGGCCTCAAAAAGAGGGAGACCCGCTTGAAGAAGCCTTGCAAGTTCCGAGGTGAGAGAGAGAAGATCAAATTTAGAAAGCTTTGTGCGAAGCTGTTTATCGGAAAGAGTATCCACTTTCAAAACAGCTGTGTGACGACGAAGCAGCTTGTGCTTCGCATCTGTCAAACTATCGGCATCGATCGTACTTGCGATCTTTTTGCCTTTATCCCCAATAGCTTCAAATTGATAGAGAGGCATGAGACTATCCCACTATTCGAGTTTCAGATAAAAAAGATCGGTTTTTGAGAGATTTTTCTTCTTTTTTTATCCACATATGCGAAGCCCATAGAGGGTAAAAAAAGAAGGAAAATATCCGAAAACCGGATTTTTTAGATAAATTCCAATAGTGGAATAGTCTCATAATTCATCCTCAATACGCGTGACTCGCAAAACTTCAGAACTCGTCGTTTGACCATTAAGCGCTAACTTTACGCCACTTTCAAATAAAGAGCCCATCCCATCGAGAATCGCTACCTTTCGAAGCTCTTGAGAGTCTTGACTCTTAAGGACTTGCGTTTTGATTTTCGGAGTCACTTGCATAAGCTCATAAAGAGCAAGACGACCTTTATATCCCGTTCCAAAACAAGCAGAGCAACCAGATCCTTTATAAAGCTGGATCTCTTCAGAATCGATTCCAAGTTCTTCTTTTTCCTCATGAGACGGGGTATATGCTTGCTTGCACGCTGTGCAAATTTTGCGAACAAGTCGTTGCGCCACCACTCCCAAAATTGAAGAGGCGAGCAAATAAGGCTCTATCCCCATGTCGGCAAGCCGCGTCAGTGCAGATGGCGCATCATTTGTATGGAGAGTACTAAAAACAAGGTGCCCTGTTAGTGATGATTGAATTGCAATTTCTGCAGTCTCTTTATCCCGAATCTCCCCGATCATAATTACATCTGGATCCTGGCGCAAAATGTGTCTGAGACCTTTTGCAAAAGTAAGGTCAATCCGCGGATTTACATTGACTTGAGAAATCCCAACAATCTTATATTCAACGGGATCTTCGACGGTAATGATGTTTCTTTCGCGGCCGTTAAGCTCTGAAAGCGCGCTATAAAGCGTCGTCGTCTTCCCGCTCCCCGTTGGCCCCGTTACAAGAACAATCCCTTCAGCAGCAGTTAGGAGTTTTCTGAATTTTTTAAGGGAAGACTCTTCCATCCCAATCTGATCGAGTCCCAAAAGGACATTTCCCTTATCGAGAATCCGAATAACGATTCTTTCGCCATGAACTGTTGGCAGAGTGCTCACCCGAAAGTCAATCTCCCTTCCCCCATGCAGCAGCTTGATCCGCCCATCTTGAGGAAGGCGATGCTCGGCAATATCCATTTTTGCCATGACCTTCAGCCTGGTCAGGATTTGAAGCTGATACTCCCTCGGAGGGACATGTCTTTGCTGCAAAATCCCATCGACCCGATAACGGACGGAAAGCCCCGATTCAGTGGACTCAAAATGCATATCGGAGGAGCCCTCCTGAATCGCCTCTAAAAAGAGCGTATTGACCATGCGAATCACCGGGTTTTCATCCGATTTTTCTAAAAGATCGTACGCATCTTCTTCCTTAAAAGACAACGATGTCCCTTTTTCAAGATCTGAAAAAAGGCGCTTTGTTTCTTCTTCTTTTTGATGATAGCAGCGCTCAATTGCTGTTTCTATTGCAGGCCGCGGGCAAAAGATAGGCTTCACTTGCTTTTTTAAGAGCATTTTAAGCTCTGCAAGGCTCTCAAAATCAAGAGGATCGGAAATAGCCACCAAAACACCACTCTCCGACTCATCAATCGGGAGCACTTTTTTTTGTTTAGCAAGGGCGTAGGGAATTAAAACAACGCGATCTCTGACAAAAGCAAAGGAGTGAATTTCCTCATGGACGGGTAGGCCAAAACGTTTTGCAATTTCTCTTTCATCTGTCATCGTCAATACATGTCGAAAAGGACTTTTAAACTATTGTTGAAGAGTTTCTTCCTCTCTTGCCTTCTTGCCTCATCAAGACTCGACAGGAATTCAGGGATATCCCCTGCCCTTTTTTGATATTCGCTTTGTCTCAATCTTCGTAAATCCTCTGCAGGGTCTTTGATGATTTTAGGCGTAATAAAGATAAACATCTCGGTATCGATATCTGTTTGCTTTGCAGCGCCAAAAAGCTTTCCAATCCCGGGTAAATCTCCTAAAAAAGGAATTTTGTCACGCGTATCTTGTTCTATTTTAGAGCGAAGACCGCCCAGAATAATTGTCTCTCCGTCAGGGATGCAAACTTCGTTTTCAATGTGACGTCGAGTTACTGGAGGGCGGTTATCTGTTGAAACTTTTGTCGTATCAAACTCGATATTGGTCTGCAAAGACACAAAACTCTCCTGATCCGTTTCATCATCATTTTGAGCCAAGTGAATCGTTGGCGTAAGCACAAGCGTCGTTCCATACTGCGCTCTTGTAAAAGAGTCTTGCGTTGTTGTAATGCCTGAGGGGGTTTGAATAGGAAATGCGCCATTGTTAATCGAGATCTCATCAACAACAGAAATCGTTGCAGGAACCTGGTTTGTCGTTAAAATGGACGGGGTCGAGTGGATCCGAACATCTTCTTGCGAGAGCAAAAAGTTATATCGGATGTCCATGGCAGGCCACTTGCCACTTTCTCTGCTAAAAATGTAGGAAAGAATCCCCTTATTTACAGCACCTTGTTTCGTATCAAAACTAATTGCGTTTTCTTTCTGTCCGCTTGTATTTGTTCCAAATTGCAAAAGATCAAATCCAACTTGTTTTCTATCTGTTAACTTCTTCTCCACAAGAAGAACTTCAATCTGAACCATCTTTTTCGGAACGTCCATTTTCTTCAAAAGGGCTTTGATTTTGGGGAGCTCTTCTCGTTGAACAACCATCAAGATGGAGGTTGTTTTTTTATCGACAATGAAATTTCCAAACGCTGTTTTTTGATTCTTATCAATGGTTCCTGCCTGCACAAAAGGAGGGTTTGCGGGCAAAACAGGATTCTGATTTACGTTTTGCCAAGGACAAATTATATTTGATCCCGGAGTTGAGGTTGGCGTTGAAGAATTGCCGGGCGGACATGCGTCAGATGAGCATCCTGAAGCCGGAGCAGGAGGCGCGCACTCCTCTTTTTTCTCGAGATTTGAGCCAATTAAAGACTCATAGACCTTTTCTAAAACAGCTGCGACATCTTCTGGGTTGCTGTGTTTACAAGAATACCAATAGATGACTTTTTCGCCTGGATCTTCAAGTTGCGATTCTAAGTCATTGATAACCTTTTCTCCCCTGGAAACTGTATCATTTTCTCCAACTAAAACAAGCCCCTGAGGAAGTGTTAAGATCATAAGTTCATCTGCTGCAACGGGACTAAAGTTTGGCCTTGCCTTTACATTTGTTTCTGTAAAAAAGGCTTTTAAAACTTTTTCCGCCTCTTGAGGAACGATTTTGCTTAAGCGTTGAAGGCGCACTACCTTACCCTGCTCTTTTTCCCACACCGCTTTATAGAGCCCAAGGAGCTTTTCAACCGTCTCTCGATGTGAGATTAAAACAACTTTCGATCCGACTGCTTGCACCGTTGTCTGTTTGGGATCTGAGAATTTTTCGAAAAAAGATTGCAAGGATTTGAGCTGCTCTACCGGTGGAGACAAGACAAAAAAGATGCGCGATTGCGATGCGAAAAGTCCCAAGTCTTCCTCTTTTGACACAACCCCTTCAACAGCACCAGGGTCAAGCTTCAGAACATAGAGCTGCTTTGAAAAAGGATTAAGCCGTTTTACGCCAACTCCGTTATGAACCAAAATCAACTCGATCATCTCTTCCCACGATTCGCGCGGAAGCGGAATGCTTGAAAAGAGGCTGATCTTCATCGCGCTAAGCTCTGGAGGAATGATATAGAGATAATCACTTGCGCCATACTCCATCACGAGTTGGGAAAGCGTTGTCTCTCCAACATCCCAGAGCGCATAGGTTTCATCCGCATTTGCTGCATCTGAAACAGAGGTTTTTCTCCACTTTTCTTCCATCCCGTGGATCTGCTTTTTGCAAGCCTTAATCTTGCCAAGAAGATCCTTGTACTTCGTTTCATCAGCATCAGAGTGAGAAAGTTTTAGCGCCTCATCGTAATTTTCTTTTATTTCAGTGCGAAGAGCGACTAACGATTGGTTATAGCTTTGCGTGCTCATCTCATCCGAAAGATCAAAACTCTCTTCTGCAAAAAGAACACCCACAAGAAAAACTGCTAAAAACACTGACTTCACTTTGTTTTTCCTTTTCCACCTTTTTTCTGCGCTGACGCAACGTATTCAACAGGAAGCATTTGAGATCTACCTACATCAAAAAGAGATCCTTGAAGAACTTTTTGTCCGCTCTTTTGGTCAATCCGATCAAACACAAAAAGTTCTCCTTCCACTTCTCCTCTTACGTAAGCGTCCCTCTCTTCTTGCTTGCGAAGGATCCTCCACCGGTTGTCCACTTTAAGAACAAAGTCTCCAGCCTTCAAAACAAAGCACTGCTTTTCTAGCATGCAGCTGATTTGCTTTTCAGAGCGGATGCGAACTGACGAAAGAATTTCCTCTACCTTTGCCTTTAAGGGCGGGGGCTGTATAGAGGATATGCAAAGACGGGAGTATTCATCAAGGCCCCAGGCTTCAAATTCGAGCATTTTTTCATTAAAGGGACCAATACGTGCCAAGAATGTGTCTTTTGCCTCAAACGGGGTCTCTATTTTCCCCCACCTTCCCTCTTCCCAACAAAGAAAATCGCCCTCTTTCACGCTATACACTTCTTTGGACTCTCCAATCTCAATGCGTCCGAGTTTTGTTCCTCCCCCGTACTTGCTCAAGAAAAGGTCCCTTCCCAAAAGATGGGCGTCAGCCAAAATCCGTAAAGGAGATCCCTCTTCAAAATCTTGGGATGAACGAATTGGAGCTTCTTCTGCAAAAGCTTGAAATGTTCCCACTTCCTTGCTTTGCCCATGCAAGTCTAAAATGAACACGTGAACCAAAATACGCGATGAGCCGAGAGATTCAATCTCTGCCCAAAAAGAGCTCTCTTGATCTGCAAAAGTTAATCCCTTTTCGTATCGAAAATCGATGCGCGCAGGCAGAGATCGTTTTTGTGCTTGGGCTGTTTTTTTAAGCCGAAGAAGAAAAGTAGACGATCCTTCACTTAAAGAATCGGGCCTTGGCAGGTCTGTCGAAAACGAAATTTCTTTCTCAATGTTGGGAATTGGAAACGCAATGTCTTTTTCTAAGATGTCAAAAGGAATTTCAAGAGGCACAAAACTTGCAATGGATGTGGTTTTTTTCCCAAGCGTTGGGAGTGCGCGGAGAGATAGACTTTCCAAAACAACCACTAAACAAAAAGAGAACACCGATGCAAATCCAAGAAATGCAAATCCTGTTTTAAAGACTTTATCAAAATCAAAGAAGAACAAAGCGATCTCTCACGGCTATAACCGCCAATGATTATACATAATTTCCCATGATTTTCCATTCTTTTTTGCATTTATAAAATCTTAATATTGAAAATGATTCAAGAGACGGTTTTAGGCAGGATTGAAAACTGCCAAATTTTGAGATTACTTCGGTATAATATTGAAAAGAAATAGAGGACGTTTTAAAAATAAGATTGCATGGTATTTGAAGGAGCCCGCATGGAGAGCAAGAAACTAACTGAAAGAATTAAAGAGGGAATTTCTCCAGGACAACTGGAAAACTTTGCGCGTAAGCATACTCCAGAGGTTTTTTCTACAGTCGCTCTTTTCCTCGGCGCTGTTTCGAGTATTTTTGACTTCTTTACGGGAGCTGGATGGTCGATTTTTTTCTGCGCAGTCGGTGCGATTGTGGCGATTTCTTTTCCTGTAGCTACAGAGCAGAAGCTCAAAAAGATCTATAACTTTTCCCTTTCCCACGACAAAATGACTGAGATGGTGCTTGGTGGAGTAAAAATTGTCCTCGCGATTTTCCTTCCCTTTCTCTACTTCGGGCTCGTTGGCCTTCTTGCGGGAACTTCGTATCATTACTACATCCGCCACGCGCAGATCATGCGCCAAAACGCTCCCCGAAAAGAAGATTAGGGAGACACTGAACAACTCATTCGCTTTGCTCTAGGCCAAAATCGCCGGAAAAGTTAATTTTCGATCTGCAATAACTTGGCCAAGTTTATTCCGATCTCCAAATTAACTTTTTCGGCGCTTTTGGCGCGAATCCCTG
>CBDUSP010000012.1:0-30011 GCA_965370365.1 uncultured bacterium
ACCGAAAAAGTTAATTCTCAACCTACAATAACTGAATGCAGTTAATTTCGGTTTCCGAATTAACTTTTTCGGTGCTTTTGGCGCGAATCCCTGGCAAAGCAGTTATTCAGCGTCTCCTTTACGGTGCTCTCTTTTAGGAAGCACAAGTATAGCCCTTTTAGCATTTTAATAAAAGAGATTCATCTCGTACACTCAGGGAAATTGCATTAAAAAATTAATTTTCAACTCGTAATAACTTGGTAAAATTATTGTATAAAAGAAAATTAACTTTTTTCGATATTTTCCTTTAGGTGCTGGCAAGAGAGCGAGGACTGCCGCTCTTTAAAGACCCTTCCCATCCCTTGACGTGCTCGAGAAGCTTTGCTTTTGATGGGTGGGTTCGAAGGAAATCGCGGTTTTCTGGCTTGCTACTCAGGTGAGCTAGCTTTGCAAGAAGATGCAGGTGTCTTTTGTCATCACAGGCAAAGAGGAAAAAAAGGATATCGATTGGCTGACCATCAAGCGCGCCATATTCAATAGGTTCTTTTGGGAACACAACTGAGACAACATCGAAAGACTCTTGAAGCAGAAAATCACGTGTGTGAGGAACTGCCACTCCGTGAGAGAGCGCAGTTGGCATAAGTTTTTCTCGATCAAGCAGCAGATTCGTAATTACTTCCGCATCAAGCTGGATATCTTGAGCAATCTGTTCGACTGCATTTTGAATCACTTCTTTTTTTGTGGTCCCTGGAATATCTTGGTATACATTGCCCTTATGAATTGCACGATACAGACCAAACTGCTGTGTTCCCAAGCCTTTAGAGTCAAACGAAGCAAACTCTCCTTCTTGCTTCCAGCTCAACATCCAGTTTTCTATCTCATCACGGCTAAAGCGAAATTGATTATTCAATCGGTAATATGGAATGCGGCTATCAGAAACCCAGCGACGCACCGTCGTTTCAGATACGTTCAATAATTCAGCAACATCTTTTAGCTTTAAATCCATGACAACCCGTGTGTACAGTCCCTCATCAAAGTAGCAAAGGGGACAATAAAAGTCAGAGAAAATTTGAAAAGAGCTCGAAAACCTCTTGCGCAGAAGAACTTTTAAGGATCTTTTTTCGCAAATCAACATCCTTAATTGCAGAGGTTAACATCGAGAGAATCTGAAGATATTCAGTCTGCTTATCATCTGGCCCGCCGATCATAAAAACAATTCGAACAGGCGCCTTATCGAGTGAATTCCACTCGATCCCTTTCTGCTTTTGAATTCCTACGGCGATAAAAAAGCGGCTGATATTCTTCAGTTTTGCGTGAGGAATGGCGATTCCCATTCCAATCCCTGTAGAAACAAGCTCTTCCCGATGAAAAATCGCATCGCGAAACACCTGACTATCTGGAAGACGGCCCTGTTTTTCAAGAAGAGAAATCAATGCATCGATTGCCTCATCACGCGTCTCTTCTTCAAGGAAGCAAATAAGCTCGGATTTAAGATAATCGGAAATTTTCATAATTCCTTTTTTTTTAAGCGGCTGGAAAAACGGGGCAAGAGGCTTGGCTGATCCTGTTTTCAATGCACGCCCGTAGACCCAAATCCCCCTTCTCCACGCCCTGTTTTTGCTAAGCAATTTATCTGCAAAAACGCGGCTTGAACAACAGGAGCCAAAACAAGTTGGGCAATGCGCATTTTCGGCTCTATTGTGAAGGGATTTTTTCCGTGATTAATCAAGATAATGCAAATCTCTCCGCGATAATCCGCATCGATTGTCCCTGGGGTATTTAAAACCGTTATCTGATGCTTTGCAGCTAACCCACTTCGTGGCCTTACCTGAATCTCATATCCATCGGGCAACTCTACACGAATCCCTGTCGGAATAATTGCAGATTCTCCAGCAGAAATCACTACAGGCTCCTTCAAGTCTGCGCGCGCATCACATCCAGAAGATGAGGGTGTTGCATACTTAGGGACGAGCTCTGGATCGTCTATTAGAATTGGAACATTTATTTCTTCAAACATGGCTTGTTCTTATACAACATAGGAAAGGAAGGCAGCAAGTCGTTTTTTTAAACGAGAGCGTTTTACAATGCAATCAACCATCCCCTTCTCGAGTAGAAACTCAGACCTTTGCGCTCCAGGAGGAAGTTTTTGGCCAATTGTTTGCTCAACAACACGCGGGCCTGCAAACGCAATCAAAGCGCCCGGTTCCGCAATGATAATATCCCCAAGTGTTGCAAAGGACGCTGTAACCCCGCCCGTTGTTGGATTGGTTAAAATCGAAATGTAGGGAAGGTTTTTTTCCTGTAGCTTTGCAATAGCCGCGGAGGTTTTTGCCATCTGCATTAAAGAAAGAACAGACTCTTGCATGCGAGCGCCTCCAGATGCCGAGACAATAACAAGGGGCAGTTTTTTTTCGGTGGCCATTTCAATTAAAAGGGTCAGTCGCTCTCCAACAACAGAGCCCATCGAGCCCCCCATAAAAGAAAAGTCGAGAACCCCAAAGGCAATCTCTTGCCCCTCACACAATCCCGTGCCCACACAAATCGCATCATCGCGTCCTGTCTTTTTTGTGGCAATTTCAAGTCTTTCTGTGTAGCTAGCAGTATCTACAAATCCCAAAGAGTCAATCGGCTTAACATGCGTGAAAAGCTCAACGAAAGAATCTTTATCGATCAAAAGATCGATCCGCTCTTTCAAGGAAAGTTTATGGTGATGATCACACTTTGGACAGCAGTTTAAGTTCTTCGCAATCTCTGTCTTATAAACAATATCAGAGCATCCCGGACACTTCATCCATCCGTCAAAGCCTTCTTTCTTGAGCGGCTGCTGCTTAATATTTGGTCTTTGCTTTAAAAAGGTTCCCATTGACGCTGATGATACCATTTTCGAGATTATACCCAAATCAATTCAAAACTTGGAGTTAGGCGGGATTGAAAGCGCCGCATTTGGACAATCGTAAGTGGTTTAGTATTAACAATACAAAGCCACTTACGATCGTCCAAATGCGCCAGCTTTGAACCCGCCTAACTCCAAGTTTTGAGTTGATTTGGGTATATTAGGAAATCGCCTTAATCAATCTATTTTCAACTTCAGACCAATTAAAGATTTGCCAAATCGCTTTAACATAATCAGGGCGAACATTTTTATACTGAAGATAATATGCATGTTCCCAAACATCAATCCCCACCAAAGGCACTAATCCTAAGGAGCTTAGAGGATCCTGGTTTGCGCACGTAGCAATTTCAAGTCTTTTGGCGCTCTTACTGTACCCAAGCCATCCCCATCCGGATCCCTGAACACCTACAGAAGCCTTGGTGAGTTTTTCTTTGAACGCCTCAAAAGAGCCAAAATCTCGATCGATCATCTTCGCGAGATCACCCTTAGGCTCGCCTCCGCCGCCCTTTGATGGTGGCGCTAGAATCGTCCAGAAAATGCTGTGGTTGATATGGCCACCTCCGTTGAACTTAATCGCCGCCTGCAGAGTGATCATCTCGGAGACGTTATTCTTCGTTTCAGCCTCATGATACTTTTCTAAGGCCGCATTCAAATTTGTTACATAGGCCTTATGATGCTTGGTGTAGTGCAATTCCATGATTTCCCCAGAAATTACAGGTTCTAAAGCGCCAAAGTCATAGGGCAATTCGGGGAGTTCATAGCTTGTTTTATCGAGCTCACTCATATCATTCTCCTTGAAAAGGGTCATTCTATCTCACCTGTATACCCAAATCAATATTTTTTAAGAAAACACTGAATCACTGCTTGGCGGAAGTAGGAGACAAAAACCCGAGAAATCGGATACAATTTTCCAAAATTTGAAATAAGATTCTTGAACAATAAGTAAGATATTGAATTATGACGATTAATCTCCGTGAGCTTACTAATTACCGAGGTGATCTATGGACCCCCCTCAGGAGAGAGGCTCGTAACAAATCCCTGTCTGCATATGCTTTGAATACGATAAGCACGAATGCCCAGAAGAGTCCTCCGCAGATGCAGCTAAACCGTCCGGGCCTCCTTTCAATGATTGCAAGGGAAGAGCGGAGCAAGAGACAAACTCTCGCACAAATCCTGTTCACAGAACTTCTAAATGAGATGACGACTCCGTCAAACTCGCAAAGCGAACTGTCCAACAAACCGAAACTGTTTCAGGACTTTTTAGATACACTGTCAGAAAAGAATCAGCCAGTGCTGGTGAAGGTGTTGTTAAGGGATGGTCGGCAAAGCTTACTGGAGGAACTGTTGCATAACCGGAATCAGTTGCAGTATTTTCTAGATGAGTTGTCAAGCGAAGATCAACAAACGCTGTTGCAGGCGCTGGTACAGAAACTGCACAACATATCGCTGGGGGATAATCTGTTACATCTTCTTCTACGAGCATTGCCGATGCAGACATTGAATGAATTGTTGCCGGAAAATGCGGAGGAAGAATGGAAGAAGACTTTGCGACACGTGGTGGCACTGCAAAAGCAACTACAGACGCCAGAATGGCAACCACAAAAGTTAACAGACAAATGTGATCTACTGAAGCAGATACAAACGGGATTACAGCAGGCGAGCGAGCAAAAACAAAGCAACATATCGTTGGGGGATTCTCTACTGTACCTGTTATTCCAGGCGCTGTCGCCTCAGCAAATAGAGAAGTTGTTGCCGGAAGATGCGGAGGACGGATGGAAGAAGACTTTGAAGCAGATACTGGAGGATCAAAAACAAAAAGAACAAGAACGGGAGTCTAGACAGACGAACGAACTACAGCATCTAATACAGAAGAGATTGCAAAAACTGCCGCAGACCGATTATGAGTCACAGCTAGAGGATCTGCGGAAAATACACGATCTTCTACTGCAACTACCTCAGAAGAATCTATCACTGTGTACACAAGAGCTGCGGCAACAGTTATCGATCTACCATCAGCTGCCACTGCCTGCATGTCCGTCAAATCAGGCACAGCACTCATGTCCGTCGGAACAGACAAAGGGAACGTTACTGGGCGATTTGCAGGTATTATGGCGGACGCAGATAAAGATAACAGAGGCACAGATTGCTGAAGAAATTGATAGACAAACAGGAGCGGAATCAGAGGAGCTCGCTAATGTGCTGGAGGTTAAGCAACAGATTACTGAAACACTAGACGCACAAGCGCCGATCCCTGGACTGTTGCAGCTTAAGCAACAGGTTAATACAGAACTAGCCAAATTAAAGCAGCTCCATGAAAACCTATCGCAGCTTATACTGTTGATTAACACACAAGAGTCGATCCCTGGACTGTCGCAGCTTATACCGGGTTGTGAAAACCTAAACGCACAAGAGCAGACCACGCTGTTGTTGAAGTTTAAGCAACAGTTTGATAAGGAACTCGCCACACAAAAAAATAACCGGCAGTGGCTGTCATGGATCGACCAACGGGTTGCTGAAACACTATCCACACAAGAAAAGGAGCGTCGGGTATCGTCGCTTCTACAGAAGCATGGGTACGATCAGATCCAGCAACAGACGGAACAGCAAAAAGATATGGTACAACAGCAGATGAATCAACAGCAGATGATGCTGCTACAACAACATAATTTGCTGCTGCAGCTGCCCCTGACACCGGAGCAGAGAAAGACTCTAGTACCGCAGCAGAACACCTTGCAACAACACACTGTGCCTTATCGGCAGACATTAACGAAACAACAGCAAACGTTTCTACTACAAGAGGAGATCATACCACAGCAGCAGGACATTATTGTACGTAACCACATGATGCTGAAGGAGATACAGTTAGAAGCAGAAAATACCGTTCGAACCTAAGTTTTGGGAATAGCTGAGGAGTCGATTGTTTGAGAAGAAAAACGCCTGCCATAAAATAATTCCTACTATTTACAAAAACGAATAAATAACCATATCATAACTACATAACACACTAGACATGTAATTAAATTTTATACAACAGGAGTCAACTATGTCAATTAATCCACTTGGCAGTCCAGTAACGGTGGCAGCCCCGCATACGAACTTGCCATCTACCCAGCAAGCGCATCAGGGGAGCATCAACAACTCTGAGCTACCTCTTGGCAACCGAATCTCTTATGGAGATCGTACGGATGGGACAGGGCCAGTCGGAACGACAACGATACGTCCAGGGCCAGTCGGAACGACAACAATGCGTCCAGAACCCCGAACACAGTAAAAAATCTTTTCTTAAATCGAGGCGACGCGGATTGCCTCATCGACAAGCTCTACGCTGATAAGCTCGATCTTCTCTCTCAACGAGGGAGAGATCGCTTTAAAATTCTTCTTTGGCAAGATACACTTCTTAAAGCCCATGTGAATCGCTTCCTTTAGACGCGTTTCAATCCGACTCACCCCACGCACTTCGCCGCCTAAACCCACTTCGCCAACTACGATCAGATCCGACGGAAGTGCGTTCCCTACATAGGAAGAGGCAATGGCGAGGAGAATCCCTAAGTCAATTGCAGGTTCTACAATTTTAAGGCCGCCAGCTAAAGCTACAAAAACATCTGCGTGATGGAGCTGATACCCCACCCTTTTTTCTAAAACAGCTAAGAGAAGAGCAAGCCTGTTTTGATCGATCCCGGCCGACCGTCTCGACGGCGTTGGAAACACGGTTGGAGAAACAAGCGCCTGAATCTCTAGTAAAAAAGAGCGGCCTCCTTCAAGCCCCGGAACAATCGCAGATCCTGAAGACTCTTTGACCCTCTCTGCTAAAAAAACGTGCGAGGGGTTGGGAACTTCGACAAGCCCTTCCTCTTTCATTTGAAAGATCGAGATCTCATCTGTCGAGCCAAAGCGATTCTTAATCGCTCGGAGCATCCGAAACCCGTGCTGCTTATCCCCTTCAAACTCAAGAACCGTATCGACAAGATGCTCTAAAACGCGCGGGCCTGCAAGCTCGCCCGATTTTGTCACGTGGCCAATTAAAAACGTCGTGATCCCATGCCCTTTTGCAAGGTGCATAAACTCCATTGCAATTTCTCTGACTTGAACAACAGAACCGGGAGATGATGACAACTCGCCTTTGTAGACAATTTGTACTGAGTCGACAATTGCAATGTCTGGTTTTAGCTCATCAATATGCGCTCTGATCGAACCAAAAAGAGTTTCGTTGAGCAAGTAGACATTTTCATGATTAATGCCAAGCCTCTGCGCCCTTAAAGACGTTTGCTCTGCAGACTCTTCTCCGCAGATGTACAGCACTTTCAAGCCTTGAGAGGCGTGCGCATTGGCCATTTGAAGAAGCAGCGTCGACTTACCAACCCCGGGCTCTCCTCCGATTAAAACTAAAGATCCTTCAACGACCCCGCCGCCGAAAAGGCGATCGAGCTCTCCAATCTTTGTCAGAATTCTCTTCGTCTTTCCAATTTCTACATCGCAAAGACGGATTGGTTTGGCGGCCGTGGTTTTTTTTGTTTCAAAGCGCTGCTTTTTTTCCTCAAAGCGAATTTCTTCTTGCAGCGTGTTCCAGTTTTGACACCCGCCACAGCTCCCTGTCCATTTGAGTTGCGTATACCCACACTCATTGCAGGCCCAGGAGACTTTAGTCTTTCCCATGGTCCTCTATTTTTGAGAGCGCATTAAACGCTGCTTTTTGCTCTGCTTGTTTTTTGGATTCACCAACGCCAAGCCCCATCTCTTTATCCTCGACAAACACCATTACATGAAAGATTTTTGCATGGTCAGGACCCGTCTCTTGCACGACTTTATAAACAGGCGCTTGTTTGTGTTTTTTTTGCGAGTAGTCTTGAAGCTCTGCCTTAAAATTTCGCGAAGGTGAATCAATGACTGCTTCCATATCCTGAGTAAAGTGGGAAGAGAGAAATGTACTTGCAGCTCCGATGCCCCCATCGACAAAAATTGCACCAACAAGCGCTTCAAATGCATCTGCCAAGATAGATACCTTTGTCTTTCCCTCACCTAGCGCCTCACCCCTCCCAAGCAGTATAAACTCTTGAATCTCTAGCTTTTGCAAGTAGTACGCGCAAGCCCCAGCATCAACAAGGCGCGAGCGCAATTGAGACAAAGGCCCTTCTGGATATGTCGGAAGTCTATGATATAAAAAATCAGCCATAATCAGCCCAAGCACAGAATCCCCAAAAAACTCGAGCCTCTCATTGTGCTCGGAAATCTCTTTTCTATGTTCATTAACAAAAGACCTGTGAACCAGAGAGAGAACAAGAAGATCTTTACTATCAAAGACATAGCCAATTCTCTCTTCGATTAGAGGGATGTTTTTACGAAGTATTTCTAAAGAGTGCATGAGGTGATTTTACTCTCTTGCTGTTTTGATGGGAAGTAAGTATGCTCATGGCCCATGAAAACAGCACTTTTAGCTCAGCAATTTGCTTACTTCCGACAAACCGGTCACGTTCGGCTTGAGGACTTCCCAACAGACTTCGAAGAGATCAGAAAAGTTGCTGAAAAGGCAAGCTCTCCGCGCGATCTTTGGAGAGATGCTCCTTTTTTAAAAAAGCTGATTCTACGCTCTTTTGGACCCATCGCTTTAGAGCTCACAAAGCAACGCGCGCTTCGCGTTGGATGTGATCTATGGGTTCAAGGGAAACTCGATGCTGAAAAACTAGAAGATCTCTTTTGCTTTCAAGGATGCGCTTGCATTTTCTTTCTTTCCGAAGATGGGGGCTTAGATATTTTTGATTCTTTATCAGAGGATCCTCTTCCAGAAGCTGGGTATCTCGTGCTGTTTACATTGGAAAACGCTGTTCTTATTGACAATCCAAAAGATCCGTTTGTCGCCCAGACAAGAAGTTTGGGATACGGCTACGGCGATCGCTTAAAAAATGAGTTTCATCCACTGATTGCGCCTAAATGATTTAAAAGGATCCGCTAACGCTTGCAGGATAAAAGAGGCCACGTCTACGAAACTGAGTTTCATTCGTTCAGCGAATAGAATTCTTGGAGGAAAATTAACAGGATAAGCTTATCCTGCCACCGCGTCAGCGGCAATCTTGTTTTTTACAGCTTTAAATGAACATCTTTGACAACCGATAAAGCAGAACTGCCGATGCAAAGCTAAAAACAAGCCCCAGCGTCAACTTTCCACCTGCAACTGTATATGGCCCTTGCATGTTCTTACGATAGCGCCCTACCCACACGATCATCACAGGGAGAATCCCAAATAAGACAGCATCCACAAATCCCCCTGCAAATCCAAGCGCAGCAAGAAAGAGATTTGGATAGATAAGCGTAAAAATCGTCGGAGGAATCAGCACACACCCGAAAAGAAGCGCGTCGTTTTGAAAAAAGGGAACTTTTTTGAGCCCATCTTTTAAAAAATCTAAAAAGGCAAGTGTCGACACAGCAAAGGGTGTAACAATTGCAAAAAACGAAAAAGCATTTGCAAAAAAGATCACAGACGACGACTCGGACGCCTTTTTCAAGAGCCCCGTTACCATGTCCCCTTCAGAGACAATCTTTGAAACATCCATGTCTGGCAAGATTCCAAGGATCACAAAGTTCCAAAGAAAATACACGCAAAAAGGGATGAAATTCCCAATCAAAATTGCCTGCCGAATCACCTTCACGTTTTTCTTCACAAAGTAGATCACTGTCGGAACTAAATTCTGATATCCAAAGCAGATAAAGAGAATCGGGATTGTTGCAGCAGCAGCTGTCCAGTTTTTATGAAGCAACTGACTCGCCTCAACCTGCGGCAAACCCAGAACAACGAGCGCTCCATAAGAAATCGCTAAGCCCAAAAGAAAAACACGGCTGATATAGCTCACCGACCTTGTTCCCGTGTACACAATGCCACTCACCACAAGAACACAAAGAAAAATACCAATCTCTCTTGAAAATGTTCCCTCAAAAAGAAAAGAGATCAGGCTTGTAAAGAGCTGTCCGCCACCTTCTATGTAGGCAACAAAAAGACAGTAAAAGAGAAAGCAAAAAAAGCTCCATGCAACCCACTTTCCCGTTTTTCCAAGAGTGAATTTACAAAGAGAAATCATATGCACTTTGTCTTCAAACCACAAAGCCGCTTCCACAAGCAAAAGTCCCGTACTACAGGCAAACAGATATGCAAGGATCATCGCAAGGGTAGATGGAATAAAGCCAGCGGCCGCACTCACAACAGGAAGTCCAAGCATGCCAGAGCCAATGCAACTCCCTGTAATTAAAAGCGTTGCACCTATTGCAGATCCTTGTTTTTGCGTCATTTTTTATCTCCTAAAAAAATGAATGCTTCCCGCTGCGAGCGCGGCAAAACCGACAGTTGCTATTACGAAATCCCGAGTTTGATCAGCGGCTTGTGTTGAAGTAAGTTGTTTTCCACTTCTTTCAATACAGCGATCAGCTCCAATGCCAAGCGCACAAGAACCTCCAGCAATTAAAAACCATTCTATTACGCTATTATTATTCAACCACACCACCTTTCTATTCTATTAATTTTGAGTAAATATAATTTGCACCACCTGATCAGGAGCAACAACAACGGTCGCAAATCCTTCTCTCGTTGTAAACTGATTCGGCCTTGGAGGCTTGAATGTCACTAAAAGTAATGACCCATTCGGAGCCACTGTCGAAGAAGCGTTTTGGACTTGCGGAATCAATCCATTGACAATCAGCGAGTTCGAGGAAATTCCTCCAGTGTAGAACGGACCATCAAGTGTTGTTTGTATACTCACCGGAGAAATCGATGAACGCGCATTTGCACGAGGAGCCGTCACTAAAAAATTGACGGCCTCTTCGATGTCCAAAGCTCTTTGCGATAAATCCACAGAAAAAATCGGCAAGGTTCCTGCCGGAACAGACGATGTAAAAACGCTTGTGGCAGATATAGTCGTTGGCGAGAAAACAAGCTCGATTGTTTGCTCAACAGGAATTGCAACATAGCCAAAACTCGTGCCACTTTCATCCTTTCCCACGTTCCCTTTGGGCAGAGCATTCGTCGGCAGAAGATAGGCGATGAGTAAAATCGTGCTATGTGTTGTCGGCGTGATCGACTGAATATTTGTGATCAGCCCATTTTTCGTTGTTTGCAGAGCAATTTGTGATCGATCCGTCTTAAAAGGTGCGCTATTGAGCGTGTTAAAATGCGCGATAATATCGACTCCCCTTTCAGATGGGGAAATTGGGAAAATGATCACAGACCCGTTGGAGTTTTCTGAAAAGGTAAAGCTCCCCTGCGCAAACAACGAACAGGAAAAAAAGCAAATCGCAAGCACTCTTTTGAACATAGAGGAAGAGCATACCAAGAGATTCCATTTATCAAGAAATCTTTTCTCATTTGAGAAAAAGTTTGATCACGCTATTCTTGCATCTGTCATGAAAAAAACCATCGCCATCACGTGTATTTGCCTCTTTTCTTTACTCATCGGGAAAGGGGTTTACCATGCACGTAAAGGCCTCAGCCTTCGCAGAGTCCAAGGCCTTGAGCAAACCTTTAGCTCCTCTCAAGTTGATCCCGAGACAAAAAAAACCCTCTCTCAAGACTTTTATTACCTTGGAAGAGGAAGACAATGCTTTGCTTTTGAAAGCAAAGACGAGAAATATGTCCTCAAATTTCCTCGTACAGACATTTACAGGCTCCCCTTTTGGGCCCGCGCGTTTGGATCTCATGCATATCAAAAAACACTCTTGGAAAGTAAAGAGAAGAGAAAGCGATTCATCTTTGAAAGCTTCCATCTTGCTAAGGAAGAGCTGCAGGATATTACAGGGGTTCTCTTCTCACATTTAGGAAAAAGTGAAAAAACAACAGATACGCTCTCTCTTATCGATGCGCTTGGGTTTAAACACACACTCCCTCTGCACTCCAGCATCTTTATTTTGCAGGAAAAACATTCTCTTTGGACGGCTGCTTTTTTAAAGGCTCAAGACTTAAGAGAAAAGGAGCGCATTTTAAATGCGCTTGTCGATGCTATTATGAAAAGAGCACAAAAAGGCATTTTAAATCGCGATCGTTCATTTTTACGTAACTATGGATTTGATGGAGAAAAAGTCTATCAGATCGATGTTGGCTCTTTTTTCAGAAGTAAGAATCTCGATTCAGAACAGGCCTATCAAAAATCCGCGCGTGATTCACTTGAACCCATTCACGAATGGCTCAAGAAAACGGATCCTGAAATGTTACAGGTTCTCAATAAGCGACTTACAGAACTTTAGGAGACACCCTCTAAGACATCAGTCTTTCGACAATTGCATCGACAGTAAAGCCAAACTCTTCGGCCAGATCCGCCTGCGGAGCTGAAAGTCCAAAGCCTTCCATGCAAATCGCAACGCCTTCTCTGCCAATATATTTGTGCCACCCAAACTCACTTGCCGCTTCAATCGCAACACGCACTCCCAAATCACCACCAGCAATCGACTCTTTATACGCCGCATCCTGCTTTTCAAAAATAGCAGAGCATGGCATTGAAACGACACGAACGTCTTTTTCTAAGCTTTCAAGTCTCTCAGCAACTTCCATAGCAAGATGCAACTCCGATCCGGTAGAAAAAATGGTGAAGTCTGGCTTTTTCTTCTCTTTGCGAGCGATGTAGGCACCCTTTCCAACTCCTTGATTATAAGGAACTTGCGTGCATTCCAACAAGGGAAGTCCTTGACGCGAGAGAACAATTGCAGTTGGGCCTTTGTATTCTAAAGCTGCGATCCATGCCATCTTTACCTCATTTGAGTCTCCAGGACGGATCACATGCAGATTCGGCATTGCTCGCAGTGATGCGAGTTGCTCAATTGGCTGATGCGTTGGTCCATCTTCTCCAAGAAAAACAGAATCATGCGTAAATTGGTAGATCGTATGATAGGGAGAAAGAGCTGCCAAGCGAATTGCATTTCTCATGTAATCGGAAAACGTAAAAAACGTCCCGCAATAAGGCTGAAAAAATCCGCAAAGAGCAAGGCCGCTTGTGATTGTTGCCATCGCAAACTCACGAACGCCAAACTTAAGGTTTCTTCCTGCAAAATTGTCCGGCACGATGATCGGAAAATCCTTCATCATTGTCAAGTCAGAGCAGGAAAGATCTGCGGAACCACCAATTAATTGGGGAAGCCACTTTCCAAGCGATTGGAGAATTGTTTGCGATGCGGCTCTTCCCCCAATGGGCGTTTTGATTTCAATCGCGTTTAAACGTTCTTCTAAATTCTCAGGAAGAGTGTGACTCTTCATTTGTTTATATTCTTTTGCAAGATCGGGATGTGCACTTTCCCACTTTGTAAACATCTCATTCCAAGCCTGTTCTAAAGCAGCGTCTTTCCCAAGTTTTTCTTCAAAAAATGATGCAACTTCACTCGAAACATAAAACTCCTCCTTCGAAATTCCAAGCGCTTCTTTTGTGAGAGCAACTTCATCAGGGCCTAAAGGAGCTCCATGCGCTTTTGATGTCCCCTCTTTATTTGGAGAGCCTCTTCCGATCACCGTTGTAAGCTCAATGAACACCGGTTTGTCTTGTTTTTTCTGCAAAGCAGTAAACACCTCTTCCATTCGATCAAAATCGTATCCATCAACGGAAAAAACATCCCACCCATAAGCCTTATAGCGCGCTTTTGTGTCCTCTGTAAAACACTCAGATGTCGGGCCATCTAAACAGATGTGATTGGCGTCGTGAATTAAAATGAGATTGTCCAATTTCAAGTGTCCTGCAAACGAAGAGGCTTCAGAGGAAATTCCCTCCATTAAGCAACCATCTCCCGCAACCGCATAGACCTTGTTATTAAAAAGAGGAAACCCTTCTCGATTAAATTTTTTGGCGAGCATCTTCATCCCCAAGGCCATTCCAACCGCATTTCCAACGCCTTGTCCAAGGGGTCCTGTTGTCGCCTCTATACCATCGGTATGTCCATACTCAGGATGTCCCGGAGTCTTTGAATGCAGTTGCCGAAAGTTTTTGATTTCATCCATGGAAAGATCAAAGCCCGCAAGATGCAAACATGAATAAAGCCACATGGACCCGTGCCCTGCAGAAAGAACGAGGCGATCGCGATTTGCCCAAGAAGAGTTTTTGGGATTGTAGCGCATTAAAGATCCGTAGAGATACGCGCCAAGCTCTGCACAACCCATAGGCATCCCCGGGTGTCCTGAATTTGCCTTCTGCACAGCGTCCATAGAAAGGCCGCGAATTGTCATTGCAATTGCGCTTAAGCTATTTTTCAGATCTTCTTTCATTTTTCCTCTCTAGGTCATCCTGCTCGTAGTATAAGCATATGTATTTTTTTAACTCTACCCAAAGTTCAGGTTTGCAAAATGTGGCGCATTCTTTATACTCGGACTTCAAACAACAGTCGGGGATGTACATGGACGAGCAGAAAAGAGAATCAATCTTCAAAAGCGCTCTTAGAACGTTTTGCAAAATGTTCTTCGGCTTTGGTGGCATTTTAATTGCCCTTTTTCTCTTCTCCAGTCTCTTTTCCCTTCTTTCCTCTTCCAATCTTTTGGATCAAAAAACAAGCCTCTCCATCTTAACCGATGCAGAGGGGAAAAAAGAGTCGCTCTCCGCCTCTTCTCCCGTCATTTTGCAGATCGATATTCACGGCATCATTGGAGAACCCGGAAAACTCGATGCGGAAAACTTCCAAAACGTTCTGACGGACTCTAGAATGGGAACACTCGCAAACGACCGCGTAAAAGGAATCTTACTCCACTTTAACACCCCTGGCGGCACCGTTGTCGACTCGGATGCAATTTATCGCATGATTAATGATTACAAAAAGCAGTACAACATCCCTGTTTTTGGCTATGCTGAAGGTTTGTGCGCCTCTGGTGGAATGTATATTGCCGCCACTGCAGACAAAATGTTTGCAGGTCCTGCAAGCACGATCGGCTCTGTCGGCGTTCGGATGGGCCCTTTTCTTAACGTCTATGACTTAATGGGAAAAATCGGCGTACAGGCAAAAACACTTACCGAAGGCCTCGATAAAGACATGCTCAACCCCACACGCCCCTGGAAAGAGGGCGAAGACGCCTCGATTCAGGCTGTTATGTCTTTCATGTATGAGCAGTTTGTCGACATCGTAACAACAGGCAGACCAGGTGTTAGTAAATCAAGGCTTGTCCAGGAATATGGCGCTCAAGTCTTTGACTGCGTAAAAGCTGAAAAAATTGGCTATGTTGACGTTGCGATGTCGTCAAGAAATGACACCTTAAAAGAACTTGTAGAGGCTGCGCACATTAAAGAGGCATATCAAGTCGTTCAACTCTCCCCAAAACATCCTTGGCTCACTGAGCTTACATCAAGTCAATCCCCTCTTCTCACTGGCAAAGTAGAGCACATTTTTGATCCAATTCCAGCAAGTGTAAGAGAGCAAGCATGTTATTTATACAGATATGAATAAACTCTACGTTATTGATGCGATCAATTACTTGTTTCGCTCATATTATGCAATCGGTCCGATGACCAATGCCTCGGGAGAGGCAACAGGCGCTGTCTACGGGTTTATTAGATCCATCCAAAAACTCATCAAAACGCTAGAGACCGAACACATTGTCTGCGTGTTTGATGGCCCCGATAACAAAAAATCGCGTCAGAAGATCTATGCAGACTACAAAGGGCATCGAAAGCCTGCCCCTGAAGATCTCATCTCTCAGTTTGAATGGGCTTACAAATATTGTGAGCTCTCTGGCATTCCAACTTTATGTGTTGAAGGGGTCGAGGCTGATGATGTGATGGGAACGCTTGCTCTTTGGTCAGAGAAAAAAGGAGCGAAAACCTATCTCTGCACAAGTGATAAAGACATGGCCCAGCTTGTAAACAAGCACATTTTTATGCTGCATCCTCACAAGGACTACCTGCTGATTGATGAGAAAAAAGTCGAAGAATTATTTAGAGTAAGACCCGATCAAATTCTTGACTACCTCAGCATAACCGGAGATGCATCCGATAACATTCCAGGCGTTCCTGGATTTGGTCCAAAAACAGCCTCCGCTCTTTTGCAAGAGTTCGGCTCCCTTGAAAAGATTTTAGAAAATATCGACAAAATTCCCGGAGCCAAAAAACAGCAAACATTTAGAGAAAATCAGGATCTTGCCCTTCTATCCCAGCAGCTTGCAACACTTGATACGAACATAAAAATTCCTCACGAGGTTTCATTTTATCTTAAAAAAGAGCCTGATTTAGCTAAGCTTACCGAATTTTATCATGAGCTGCAGTTTAACTCGCTTCTGAAAGAGATCTCTCCAGCTGAACCAAAAAAAGACAAGTCTTCAAAATATCATCTTATTAAGAGTTTGGATGAACTTGAGACTCTTTTGAAAAAGATATCTACTCAAAAAGAAGTCTGCATTGATACAGAGACAACAGGTCTCGATGCCATGACAGCAGAGCTTGTCGGCATTGGATTTGGAGTGGCCCCTTCAGAGGCCTGGTATGTCCCTCTAAATGGGGAGATGAAAGAAGCAGAGGTCGTTAAATCTCTTCAAGCGTTTTTTAAATCGGCAAAGTGCGCCTTTTTTGGGCACAACCTTAAGTATGATATCCACATCCTTGAAAACCTCGAAATTGAAGTAAAAGAGATTTGCTTTGATACGATGCTTGCATCGTATGTCTTAGAGCCTGAAAAAAGAAAACATGGTTTAGATGGTCTATGTTTAGAAAAGTTTAAGCATGCAAAAATTCCACTGGAAAGCCTTATTGGAAAAGGGAAAACACAAAAATCAATGCTCGATGTGCCTGTTGAAAAAGCAAGCGATTACTGCTGCGAGGACATCGACTACACAGTTCGTCTTAAACTTCTCTTTGAAAAAGAGCTCAAAGAAAAAAAATTAACGAGTGTTTTTTCTGATATTGAATTGCCCCTTCTTCCCATTTTGGCAAAGATGGAAAGGCACGGGATTTCCCTCGATACAGATCGATTACAAGAGATTGGAAAAACGCTCAATCAAGAACTTGCGAAACTAAAGAAAAAAGTCTTTGCAGAGGCGGGCAAAGAATTTAATCTCAATTCCCCAAAGCAACTCAGCCACGTTCTTTTTGAAGATTTGGGTCTCAAAAAACCGGCAAAAGCCAAAACAGCGTTTGCAACAGGCGCCGATGTTCTCGAAGAGCTCTCTGTTGAAAATGAAGTTGCAAGCCATATTTTACACTACAGAGCGCTTGAAAAGCTCCGGAGCACATATGTGGAAGCGCTTCCTCTTTCCGTAAATGACAAGACCGGGAAAATTCACTGCTCATTTAATCAGTCCGTTGCAGCAACGGGAAGACTTTCTTCACAAAGCCCCAACTTGCAAAACATCCCAACACGAAGCCGAGAAGGAAAATCCATTCGCTCCTGCTTTAAACCTGCGAAAAAAGGGTGGAGCTTTGTCGGCGGCGACTACTCACAAATCGAGCTTCGCCTCCTTGCGCATTTAAGTGGAGACAAGGAACTAATCGGTGCTTTTTTAGCAAAAGAAGATATTCACGAGCATACGGCATCACTCATTTTCAATCTGCCGATCACAATGATCACTCCAGAGATGCGCAATGCTGCAAAAACGGTAAACTTTGGCATCATCTATGGGCAGGGCCCTTATGGACTTTCCAAACTTCTCCATATTCCTATGAAAGAGGCGTCCGAGTTTATCAAAACATATTTTGAAAGATATCCGTCTATTCAGAAGTACTTAGAATCCTGCAAGGAAAGTGCCCGCGACAAAGGATTTTCAATCACGCTTATGGGAAGGCAAAGGCCCATCCCTGAGATTAAAAATAAAAATCCAGCTGTCAGAGCCGCTGCTGAGCGCCTTGCAATCAATACTCCTTTGCAAGGGACCGCAGCTGATCTCATCAAGCTTGCAATGATCGAAATTGACAAGGAGATCAAAAAACTCGAGGGAAAAATGATCCTTCAAATCCACGATGAATTGATTTTCGAAGTCCCCGATGATGAAATTCCAACCTTCAAAAAACTCATCAAAGACAAGATGGAACATGTTTTCAAATTAAAAGTTCCTATTATCGTTGATATCGCTGTTGGCAAAAATTGGGCCGAATGTTAAATTTAAGGAAAGTTGCTATCACAGGCGGGATAGCAAGCGGAAAAAGTTCCGTTTGCCAGTTCTTTAGAGAAATGGGAGCTTTCGTTGTAAGCAGCGATGCGATTGTACACGAGCTTCTTGCCCCCGGTACGGAACTTTGCAAAAAAGTCTCTACTCTTCTTGGAATTAAAGAAAGTGTTGAATTTCGAAAGAGCATTGCGGAAAAAGTCTTTAAGGATCCAAGACTACTTGATAGGCTCGAAAAAACACTTCATCCGGTAGTTCTCGAAAGAATAGAAAACCTCTACGCTAAAAACTCGAAAAAGGAAATTTACTCTAGCTTTGTTGTCGAAACGCCTCTTCTTTTTGAAATCAAGAATGAAGAATTTTACGACGTCATCATCACAGTTGTTGCAGATGAGGACATTGCAAAGAAACGCTTTGCACAAGCTGGGTTTTCCGAAGATGACTATGAAAGACGCATGAAGCGCCAATTGAGCTCGGTAAAAAAAGCCGCTCTCTCAGACTTTGCAATCGAAAACAATGGATCCTTAGAGGATCTAAAAAAACAAGTTATTCAAATTAACCAAACTTTACAGGAACTATGAGCCAGGACCAGACAACAGACACAAAGCCTAAAGAAGAGATCCAACAAGATCCAGATTTTGAGGCCGTAACAAAGATCTCAGATCTTCAGCAAATGAACATTGCTGAGCTCCAAAACTATGCAAGAAATATTGGGCTTAAACACACAGGATCTTTAACAAAGTCAGCTGTCGTCTTTGAAATTGTGAAGAGCATATCCAGCCGCAAAAACGAAGTTCTCTACGGAGAAGGGGCCTTAGAAATTCTTCCTGATGGATTTGGGTTCCTTAGATCACCAAACTATAACTTCCTTCCCTCGGCCGAAGACATCTACGTTTCTCCTGCACAAATCAGACGGTTTGAGTTAAGAAGAGGAGATACTCTATTTGGAACCATTCGCGCGCCAAAGGACAAGGAAAAGTACTTTGCTCTTTTAAGAGTCGAGAAGATCAATGGCAAAACGTATGAAGAGTCAAAAGATCGCCTTCTTTTTGAAAGCTTAACGCCGCTCTATCCAGACAAACGCCTTGTCATGGAAACGACAAAAGAAAAACTCGGCACGCGAGTGATGGACTTAGCAGCCCCCATTGGAAAGGGTCAAAGGGCGCTCATCGTTGCCCCTCCAAAAGCCGGGAAAACGATTCTGATACAAAGTATTGCAAACGCAATTGAAATCAACAATCCGGAAGTTGTCCTCATGGTCCTTCTTATCGACGAGCGTCCTGAAGAAGTTACCGACATGATGCGCACGGTTAAAGGAGAAGTTCTTGCATCAACCTTTGATGAGCCTCCAGAAAGACACGTTCAGATTGCCGAGATGACAATTGAGCGCGCAAGACGCCTGGTCGAGTCTGGCCATGACGTTGTCATCCTTCTCGATAGTATTACTAGGCTTGCTAGAGCATATAACACTGTTCAGCCCCACTCAGGGAAGATTTTGAGCGGCGGTGTGGATGCAAATGCGCTTCACAAGCCAAAAAGATTCTTTGGAGCTGCCCGAAACGTCGAGCAAGGAGGATCTCTCACAATTATCGCAACAGCCCTCATCGACACAGGCTCTCGTATGGACGAGGTGATCTTTGAAGAGTTTAAGGGGACCGGAAACATGGAGCTTGTCCTCGATCGAAGACTTGCTGACCGAAGAATCTGGCCAGCGATCGACGTCATTAAGAGCGGTACGAGAAAAGAAGAGCTCCTCTACCATCCGGCAGAGCTTGAGAAGATTTATCTCCTACGCCAGGGCGTTTCCGACCTAACCCCCCTCGATGCTATGAATCTCTTGACAGGAAGACTCAAAAAGACATCCAACAATGCAGAGTTCCTCCTCTCCATGAAGGATTAATCGTCCTCTCAGCAAATAAGGGGAAAGAAATGAGAAGAAGTAGATTCACAGAAGAGCAGATCATCCGAGTTCTCAAGAGAATGGAGAAAGTCTATTTAAAAATAGTTGAAAAATAAGGGGCACAGGTTATACTTTCTTCAGCTACACCAAAATATCCAGGAGGAAAGAATGTCTGTATCATCTATTAGGTCAGAGATTAACCAGTTGAAAGGTCAACGAGATGCAATGAGCGGTATGCATGGAGCTACGCTATACGATAACCAAGGCAGACTCAGCAGCATAAACGTCCGTATAGAGAAGCTTTATAAAAAGCTAGACGCTCTAGGGGAGAGTAGGTCAGAGTGCGTGGTTCAATAATGGAAAATCATAAACCTACATAAAAAAAGCCTTGCGTGAACGTTGCGATTCAGGTGTTGGCTTCCACGTTATTAAGAAGCCACTGATCAATTCATTCGCTTTGCTCTAGGACAAAACTCACCGAAAAAGTTAATTTTCGATCTGTAATAACTTGGCCAAGTTTATTCCGATCTCCAAATTAACTTTTTCGGCGTTTTTGGCGCGAATCCCCGGCAAAGCAGTTATTCAGTGTTTCCTTGAAGGAAGCGTCAATTTGGGCGTTTGTTGGAGTTTCATTTGCCTATACCCTGATGCTGATGCGCAAGCAATAGATTCCATAAAGTTCTTTTCAAGAAAATAATATTCTTGTAAAAGAAGCTTTAGAGGGGGCCTATAACGCGAGGCTTCGTCGCTTTTTCGGGCTTATTTTGTCCCCCGAAAAAAAGCGCAAAATCGGCTCAAAAGAACCCGAAAAGCAACAAAAGATCGCGTTGTAGGACCCCTCCTAGGGCTATGAAAGCGACTTTATACTTATCTGTTCTTTGTTTTCTTTGCGCGGGAGGCTATTTATCATGGAATAAATTCCCGCAGGTTCGTGCAAAAGCCGAAGAGCTTTTGAATACCTCCACGTTCCAAACACTCGAAGTGCGCTATAATGCCGAAAGCATTATGGAAATGCACCGAAGAGAACTTTTAAAAGATCCCAACCACACGTTTTTAGAACCCACTTTAATGTTTGTCCCCTATCTTTTCATGGACGTGAAATACACACGCAATCAAGAAAAAACAGGTGAGGGCATCATTCTTTGGGGGCTTCTCGACGGAGAGATGGTCATCAATACAAGCACTTGGGAAAGAACACATGGCTTTACTGACTGCATCGCATCCAATGCCACAAAACATGAGTTTCGGATCATGAATGCCCTCGCCTCTCATGGAGGATCGTGGGACCGAGAAGGATTGTCCAAGTTTTTGAATTTGGAAAACAATGCCCTCGACACATGGATCGATAGCTGCCGCAAAAAAAATCTGATCGTCCAGACAGGAAACTCCTATCGCCTTCACTTGCAAAACCCAAAGATTCAGGTCACACCGGAAACCAAAATCGATCATTGGCTCGTCACAAAACCCACCAAACACGCTCAACGCGTCAATAGACGCTATCGCCCTGCACAGATCGAAGTGATTGCAAAAGCCGCGTTTGGAAATGATTTTGCCATCCGTAAGACACTTGAAATTTTCCTTCCAGTTTATAGCATTGTCGTCCAAAATCCAGACGGATCTCAGATGATTTCCTATTGGAACGCGTTAAATGGAAAACAGTACATCCCCCCCTACGACTTCGAATAAAATTCTGGTCGTTTTAGTTAACTGGAATGGAAAACTAGACACTCTTGAGTGCCTAACCTCTTTAAAATCAGTTGCTTACCCTCACACAGCCGTTGTTGTCGATAATGGATCAAGGGATGATTCAGTTGCCTGTATTCGTAAAGAATTTCCAGAGGTTCTTGTTTTCGAAACGGGAGGAAATCTTGGCTTTGCAGGGGGCAATAATGTGGCCTTGGAATGGGCTCTTAAAAAAGATTTCGAGTGGATCCTCCTTTTAAACAATGACACCGTCGTCGATCCAAATTTTTTAAGTGCGTTTCTCGACGCATCAAGAGCAGAGCCCAAAGCCAAGATCTTGGGAGCTAAAATCTATCGCTACGAT
This sequence comes from uncultured bacterium, assembly GCA_965370365.1. GTDB lineage: Bacteria > Chlamydiota > Chlamydiia > Chlamydiales > SM23-39 > DAIDHZ01. The sequence goes on from CBDUSP010000012.1 coordinate 21,851, forward strand.
AAGAAAAATACGATCGATCATTTAGGCGGGATGTGGAATCCAAACATTGGAGAGTTTGTGTCTCTTAAAAAGGATACAGAACACATGCAAAAAGTTGATTATGTCTGTGGCGCAGCCCTTTTTATGCACAGGAGCGTTCCTGAAGATATCGGTCTTTTAGAACCAAGTTTTTTTCTTTTCTGGGAAGAGACCGATTTTTGCTGTAGAGCAAGGCGCCGTGGCTTTGAAGTTTGGACAGCCCCAAAAGCAAAAATATGGCACAAAGTCTCCTCCTCATTTACAGGAGGCAAACCCCAAATGCACTACTTTTGGTGGAGAAGCCGCCTTCTTTGGATCAGCCGCAACCTTACGCATGAGGAAAAAAAACGCATTTACCGCAACGTCATCCTCCCCGATCTTTGGAAAACGTGTCGGCACTATCTCCTTCGCTCTTTACAAAATGGGATAGCGACTCTCCTCTTTAAAAAGCCATCCAAACAAAAAGCTCTTCGAAATAAAGCAGGCCTCGTTGGCGCTATCCACTACTTTAGAGGGAGATTCGGGACGTCTCCTCGCTCTCTTCAGGGCTAACGCATTAAAAAATGAACAGGATCGGGCTCAAAGGCAGGATCGAACTTGAACAGAAACAGACTTGGGAAGAAGAACTCCCGAAGAAAAAATGAACAGGATACGCTTCGCTTGCAGGATCACCGCTGACGCGGTGGCAGGATCGCAGCTAACGCTGCGGCAGGATAGATAAATTCACTTGAAAATCTACAGGTTTTTATGGATGGGGTTATGGAAAAGTGTGCATGTTTTTGATCAAAACATTTTATCCTGCCGGCAGAGCCGGTCCTGTTAATTTTTCCTCGGGAATTCTGCTTCCCAAGCCTGTTTCTGTTCAAGTTTGATCCTGCCGCAGCGTTCAGCTGCGATCCTGCAAGCGAAGCGTATCCTGTTAATTTTCAAACCGAGACGTCCGCTCCTCAAGCCTGTTTCCGTTCGGGAACTATCCTGCCGCAGCGTCAGCTGCGATCCTGCCACCGCGTCAGCGGTGATCCTGCAGCGAAGCGTATCCTGTTAATTTTTAGCGGAAAGTTGTGATAAGATGCCCCTGTTCCTATCTTTCACAGCCTACTGCAGCGAAGCGTATCCTGTTAATTTTTAGGGGGGGGGTCCTGCCTTTCACATAAGTCCAAACTCTGATATATAGCGAACAAGGCCCTTCGATAATATATAGGAGACATTCATGTCGTTTAAAATTAATAAGTTGTATCTAGCTTCAATGCTTTTTCTTTTTTCTAATGGATTTTCTGATGTAAAAACTTGGGATAGCGGAATCTCTGGAAGCTCTTGGAATTATGGCGATCACTGGATGGACTCTGCCATTCCTGGGGCAAATGACATTGCGCGGTTTGAAACGATTTCAAAATTCCCGAAAAAGCAACTTATGGTCTCCATCATCGCTCCATCTGCAATTGGGGGCTTAGAGTTTAACAACACAAATCCAGAGACTTCCTACTATCTTTTCGGGAAAGTTCCCCTAAAGCTGGAATCCCCAGCATCCATTGTTGTGAGCGAAACCAACCAAAATATCACGAAAATCGATGTCCCCCTTGTCCTCACAAAAGATCTCAATGTCTTCAATAGAGGCTCTCATCGCCTTTCTCTTGCTGGAAAAATTTCAGGGAAAGAGAAGAACATCAACGTTTATGGTCCGGGAGAAGTTGAACTCTCTGGAGAGGAAGACAACACGTTTTCAGGGACGCTAGAGATTCAAGGGGCAAAAGTTCTTCTAAATAAGAAAAAGGGGCTCACCGCTTTTTCTGGAAATGCAAATATTCACTCTGGAGAACTAGAGATTCTAGAGGACACCCAACTCTCAAAAAACGCCTCGGTTTCTCTCATTGGATCCTCAGGACATGCTTCCTTAAATATCGGCTCTCATAAAGAGACTATGGAAAATCTTCACCTCCATTACACCCCTTTTACAAATAAAGTCGTGATCGGAACAGATGGAGAAATTGCTGTTTTCGGGAATGTTTCTCATTCCGTTTTCTTATCCGATCATACAACAATCGAGGGAGATGGAAAACTCATCTTCGCAGGAGAAACAACCGGTCTTACATTCAAAGGAATTGGAGGAAAGGGGGAGATAAACACCCACGTTGATCTTCAAGGAAAAAACCGAAGCTTCATGGTCGATTCTTCTTCTCTTATCGTTGGCGGCAAAATCACAAATGGTGGCTTAACAAAAGAAGGACTTGGAACACTCGTTTTAAAAGCAGAGAATACTTATGAGGGAGGAACTCTCATTAAAGAGGGCTCTTTAGAAGCAACAACAAAGACGCTTCCTGGAAATGTTGAAACAAGAGGCCTTTTACACCTAAACCAAAATTTTGATGGAACTCCTCAAGGGATCATTAGCGGTTCTGGATCCCTTTTAAAAACAGGAAGCGGCACACTCCATTTAAGCCAAGCATCTCCTTTTACAGGGAAAACAAACATTCAAGAAGGTTCCTTAAACACAACAACGAGGTCGCTATCTGGGGACATCCAAAATGATGGATTCCTCACTTTTAATCAGGACTTTGATGGTCTCTTCTCTAGCAAACTTGCAGGAAGTGGAACCATAACGAAGCTAGGGAGAGGAAATATCACCTTCTTGGCAGACAATCCTTTTAAAGGAACGATGTTTGTAACAGAAGGGAGCCTGCAAGGAACGACAAAGAGTTTGCAAGGACACATCGTCAATGCATCTTCGATTACAATTGACCAGAACTTCGATGGAACCCATGCATCGACAATTGGTGGACAGGGAGTGTTCATTAAAAAGGGAACGGGTGCGGTTGCTTTAACGCAAAGAAATACCCACAAAGGATCTTTTCTGCTCTCCTCTGGAAAACTCATTTTAGGACACAATGAGGCGCTCGGCTCCTCTTCTTTAAACATGTCTCATGAGACGATTTTAGCTCTTGCTCCCAATCTTTTTATTGCAAATTCCATCGATCTTGAAAAGGGAACGACGGCCTCTTTACATGTTCCTCTTGGATCCTCTTCCATTGCCGGGAATGTAAGCGGAGGAACCTTTATAAAAACAGGAAGTGGGTCTCTTAGGCTATCCGGCATGGGCATTCTAGAAAGCCTTGTTCTTGCAAAAGGAGCCCTAGAAATTCATGGGAATGTGACAACAGCCAATCCACTTGAAGTTCAACCGACAGCTCTTCTTGTTGGAACAGGGAAAGTCCATGGGAATGTAGATATAAAGGGAACTTTGTCTGGTGGAAAAATCGTCCCAGAAACGGTCCCGTTTGATAGAGAAAAGGCGCTTGAATATTTTTCCTTTGAGAAACCATTAGAAGAAGAAACTTCATCAGATGAGCTTTATCTCGTCGGAGATTTTTCTTCACGATCTGTTAGCGGAAAAGTAAATATCGAAGGAGATGTAAGTCTTTCAAATGAATCAACGCTTCTTGTTAACTTTAATCCAAACTCGTTTAGCCAGGTCCACGTAGATGGGACTCTCACTTTAGACTCCCCAACTTTGCAACTAGATCCTTATGCAGGAACGTACAAAGCAGGGCAAACATATAAAATCCTTGAGGCGGACAAAATCGAAGGAGAATTTGGGAATATTGTCACTCCATTTCCCATGCTAAAGCCTATCATCTCTTATAATGCTGATGCGGGAAATGTCTCTATTTTATTTCAACTTGCCACACACCATTTTTCAAACATTTTCAAGACAGGAAATCCAGGGCAAGTTGCCGGATGTTTAGATTTTTTGGAAGAGCATCCTTGCGAGAACTCGAAGACAGTGATTGACGCTCTTATAAACACTCATCCGGAAGAACGTGTGCGAAAAGCTTTAGAGCAAATGCAACCCTCTCAGCTCACATCTTTATCCGTTGTGCAAGAAAATGATCTGTTCTACGTTCGCAATGCCATCTACCAAAGACTCAAAGGCACACAAAAAGCTTGCAACGTGGGACCCGTTCCAGAGAAGCAGCCTGTTTCTTTCTGGGGATCTTTCTTTGGAGGTTACACAACCCAAGAAAACCAGGGAGGCGATCCTGGATATTTAGCTAAATCTCCAGGAATCGTATTCGGAGTCGATGCTGAAGTGAGAGAAGGAACAACTGTCGGTGGAGGCGTTAGCTACGCTTACACCCGTCATGACTGGAACAAAAACCGAGGCGATGCAAATATTCACAATATCTACGCTTGCTCCTATGGACAGTATACAGGGGGCTTGGGATACGTGGAGGCCGCGCTTCTTGGAGGCTACAGTTTTTACGACGTTGAAAGAAAGATTACCTTTGGGCCTTTTGATGCAACTAAAGCAACTGCAAAAAGCGATTTCGGAGGTGCTGAAGGGTCTTTTGACTTAAAAACAGGACTTCGTTTCCCCTTTGACACGTTCTCGATCTCTCCATTTGTGGGCCTTGATTACATGCTTGTCCATTTAAACTCATTTAAAGAACGTGGAGCTCGCAGTCTGAACCTCAAAGTAAAAAGTCACCTTGCAGATCTATTCACAAGTGAGGGAGGAATCGAGTTTGATTTTTGCCAGAGAAAGGAGACTACATTTTTAAAAGCATTTATCCGCTTGAGCGCAATTGTAGAGACTCGTTTTTTTGGCGATGATGCAAAATCTTCTTTTGTGTGTGGATGCTCTATGAAAACCCACGGCTTTTACCCAACAAGGATACTTGCAGGGCTTGGTGCAGGAATAAGCGCCGCTTTTGGACGGAATGTTTTCTCAGCTGCTTATCAAGCAAAGAGCCAGTGGCAATTCACTGACCAGTCTATGTCGTTCCAATATCTTTGGAAGTTTTAGAATAAAGCCTCTCCAAAGAGAGGCTCTAGCTTTGATTTTCTAACACTTCAGGACTCTTAGCTTAAGAATCGCCTGTCGCGAGCTGCGCAAGGGAACTCGCGTTCCACAATACAAAAGATCCAACGAGAATTGGGCCAAGGCCTGTGATCGCAGGAAGAGCAATTCTTTGGGCTGCGGACTTGATTTTCGTAGCCCACCCAAGAGGACCTGATGGCTGTTCGTTGTCAACGCCTTCATCCTTTGGAATCAAAGAAATCGGCGTTTTTATCATGTTTCTAAAGCTGCAATTCTGAGAGAAGCCTCGATACATAAACGCAGACCCCGCTAGAATGCATGTGCCTGCAATCGCACAGAAAAGGCCTTTAGCCACCGTTTCACCCTTGACGGCTGCCTTGAGCTGTTCTATCGACACAATATTCGAAAGAACTCCCACAACAGCGGTAGTTGTATCTCTAGCTACGTTCGCAACAACTGCCGGTGTCGCTTTCACCACCTCTGTCAAATGTGTCACAGCTGACTTGCCACCATCTGCCGGGGCACTACTCAACATAGGAGTTTGCAACTCTTCCCATACGTTGCTTGCCCACTCACCTATTCCTTGTGTCATCTTCATCTCCTTGATTTCGAACAAAGCTACATTGTGTAGGTTTTGTAAATTTTTTGTCAAAAAATTATTTAGAACACTCAAGGATTTCTTGATTTTTCACAAGGACAGAACCAGCCATTAAGCCCCCGAAAAACCAACAGAATCTTTAAAAAGGTCTCATCTTTTTTTGACAAAAAAATCAAAAAATTTGTAGCATCATCCCATCTTTTTAAAAACAGGAGAGTAAGTTATGAGTTTTCCAAACAGAAACACAATAGACAGAACCGGCGTGGGTACCGCGGGAGTACTCGCTGCGTTGGGAGCAGTCGACACAGTTCGTACAGCAAATTGGAGCAAAAAAACGCCAGTAGAGAAAGTCGCGTCAGCTACTTGGACAAGCCTTCAGGCTTTGGCTGCATATGCAGCTATTAGCACAGCTCTTTCAGGCCTCTCTAAAAAGTAGTCTAAGAGAGCTCTTCGTTCACTTTTGGAGATTCCAGAAGTTTCTTTTAGAAAGCCCCTCTTTTCGAGGGGCTTTTTTTGGACAAATAAATCGTCTTAAAGTATACTTCCCCCTCTATGATTACTCTAGAAGATATCTCAAAACGCATTGGCGGCCGTACCCTTTTCGAAAACGTAACCTTCACATTCAATGAAGGCTCTCGCTATGGCCTAACAGGCCCCAACGGCTCTGGAAAATCGACCCTTTTAAAAATCATCATGGGGATGGAACCCCAGACAACAGGAACTGTGTCCCTTCCTAAAAAGGTAGGGTTTTTAAAACAGCGGATCGAAGACTTTAAAGACATGCTTGTCATCGACACCGTCGTCATGGGAAACGAGCGTCTTTCGGCTGCTTTTACCGAAAGAGATTGCCTCTACGAAGGAGAGATGACCGATGCTGTTGGCATTCGCCTTGGAGAAATCGAAGAAATCATCGCTGAAGAAAACGGCTATGCTGCAGAATCTGAGGCGGAAATTCTTTTAGCGGGAATGGGCATTCCAGAAGAGTTTCATACGAAAAAGATGCATGAGATCCCAACAGACAGGCAGTTTCGCGCTCTTTTATGCCAGGCCTTGTTTGGAGATCCGGAAGCTTTACTCCTTGACGAGCCAACAAACCACCTCGATCTTGACTCCATCTCATGGCTTGAAGGATTCCTTCACAATTACAAAGGAACGCTTGTTGTCGTCAGTCACGATCGGCATTTCCTCAACTCGATCTGCACAGACATCGCTGATGTCGACTATGAGACAATTATTACTTACCCTGGCAACTACGATGCGATGTTTGTCACAAAAACGTCTCTTCGCTCAAGTGCAGAAGACGAAAATAAGGCAAAAGAAAAAAAGGTCGCTCAACTTAAAACTTTTGTCGCAAAGTTTGGAGCTGGAACAAGAGCCAGCCAAGTTCAATCCCGTGTTCGCGAAATCAACCGTTTACAACCAAACGAGCTCAAACAATCAAACATCCAAAGACCCTACATCCGCTTCGTGCCTGAAAAACAGTCAGGGCATGTCGTGTTTAAGCTCGAGCACCTTACAAAAGGCTATGATGATCTCCCTGTAATCTCTGACTTTAACACAGAGATTCACAAAGGAGATAAAATTGCGATCATCGGAAACAATGGAAAGGGAAAAACCACCCTTCTCAAACTCTTGGCAGAGGCTCTTACTCCTGATTCTGGGAAAGTCACTCCTGGGCATGGTGTAAAACTTGGATATTTTCCACAAAATCATGGCGAAGTTCTTAACAAACACTCAGGGGGATCCGCTTTTGACTGGCTAAAGGACCAAAAACCTGGAACCCATGATCAAGATATTCGGGGAATATTAGGAAAAATGCTCTTTTCCGGAGACGACGCCTTTAAAGCCTTGAAAAATCTCTCTGGAGGAGAAGCGGCCCGCCTGATTGTTGGATCCCTTGTCCTCACAGCTCCAAACACCCTCATCATGGACGAACCAAACAATCACCTCGATCTTGAAGCCGTCTCCGCTCTTGCCTGGGGCCTTGAAAACTTTACAGGAACAGCGATTGTCGCAAGTCACGACAGAGAATTAATCAACGGCTTTGCAAAGAAGATCATCGCCTTTGAAGAAAAGGGTATTCGTGTTTTTGACGGGACTCTTGAAGAATATCTTAAAACTCGCTCCAAATGAGCCACAGAAGATCCGTCCTAGACCTTCTTAATGTTTATATCCCTACTTCCGAAGAAGTTCTCACAAAAAAACAGTTGATCGCATTTATCAAAAAGCATGAAAACTGCTTTGAACGATCTTTGGAAGAAGGACATATCACAGCATCCGCATGGCTCTTAAATCAAAATGGGGAAAAAGCACTTCTTATGCACCACGCAAAGCTCGAGCGCTGGGTCCAACTTGGCGGTCATGCAGATGGCGACTCAGATGTTTTAGGTGTTGCAATCAAAGAAGCCCAAGAAGAATCAGGGGTGATGGCAATTAAACCAGTTTCGCATGCCATTTTTGATATCGATATTCACAAAGTAAACGATCACCTTCACTATGACATTCGCTTTCTTTTACAAATGACAAGCGATGAGGCTCTTAAACAAAATCATGAGTCTAAAGAATTTCTTTGGGTTTCTAAAAAAGACACACTCCCAACAAAACAAAGGTCTGTTATTCGGATGTTCGAAAAATGGCATGTGTGAATTTTGGTCGAAGAAGGGAGTGTTCCTAAAACTCTCCGCTAAAAATGAACAGGATCCGCTTCGCTTGCAGGATCACCGCTGACG
>CBDUSP010000013.1:0-29484 GCA_965370365.1 uncultured bacterium
AGACCGATCAAACTTTGATCTAGTAAATAATTAAAAAAAAGATATGATATCGATTGCATGGCCCTATCCAACTTGGAAGGCCCTGAATTTTTGATACAAACCAGGAGATACTGATGAAAAAATTTGCTATTTTACTAGCAGCGTTTGCAATTGTTGCGGTAACCCCATTGCAAGCAGACACACACGGCAGAGCGGCTTCTGCAGCAAAGCAGACAACAAATGATTGCTTCCAGTGGGGAATCGCGCTTGTGGGTCTCGCTGTTCTAGGAACGGTTGTTGGACTTACTGCAGCCTCTGCAGCAAGCACACCAAACAGCTTCTCTAACTAATTTAGAATCAATTAGTTAGCGGGATGCAGGAAGACTCCTGTATCCCAACATCTTCTATATTCTCCCCCCTTCCCCCCTCTAGTTGTCAAAAAACTTAGGTTGTGACAAAAGGCAATACAAGGGGAACTATTGTGAAAAGGATCGTTTTATCTATTCTTATCGTCGCTTTTTGCGCTGTGGGATTTGCTGAAGAGAAGAAAGACAGCCGGAGTCGATGTGGTCAGGGAGCTGTTTGTGCTGCAAGAGAGTCCTCAGTTCTTTCGATGATGGGATGGGGAATCGGGCTTTTTGCGGGGATTGCTGTTCTTTGCTCCCTAATCGACAATAATCCGGACAGAGACAGCGGAAGCCAAGCGCACGCCCACACTCACTAGGGAAACACTGATCAATTCATTCACCAGCTCTTCGGCCAAAATTCACCGAAAAAGTTAATTTTCGATCTACAATAACTTGGCCAAGTTTATTCCGATCTCCAAATTAACTTTTTCGGCGCTTTTGGCGCGAATCCCCGGCAAAGCAATTAATCAGTATCTCCCTAGGGAGTGTTCCTAATTCTTTGCGATCAGCCTCCCTTTCTGATAGAATCCAATAAAAACTTCTTGAGGGTCGATATGCTTGCTGTTTTTTTACTAACAGTTCCTCTCTTTACTCCTCCTCCTTCGTGGCAGGTAGCGCAAACCAAGAATCCTTCAAGCTATGTTAAAGTCTCCTTCGCCTCTAGTGAGGGGGCATCCTTTCGCTCTTCAATGAACTTGGCAACCGAAGAGGTCGATATTTCCTTAAAGGAGTATGTAAAGGCAGTCAAAGAGATCAACTTAAAGGAACCAAACACTTCTTGGCGAGATCTTGGGAAATTTGAGATGAAAGCGGGAACAGGAAGGCTTGCTGAAATCACCTCGAAAACGCCCTATGGAGAGGTAAAAACCCTTCAGGCGTTCTTGGTGCATGAAAACACAGCCTATATTCTTACCGCCGCGAGTTTGAAAAAGGATCTCCCTGCCTTGCAAGAAAAAATCCTTGCGTCATTTCGGTCTTTTTCTCTTGAGGATTCTCTATTTGAAGCGATGAAAGATGAGAAAAGGCAGAAAAAAATCAAAGAGCTCTTTGTGGGACTTGGGAGTTTTCCTCCTGAGGCAGATATCTCGCTTGGAAGACAGAAACAGTGGGAGAAGCTCCAAAGAGATGTCGTGGACGAATTCCCTGAAATGGGGGGATACTGGCATTTTCTCACTCTTAAAGAAGGCCTTTCCAAAATTCAAGGGACCGCCGGTGCTCTATAAAGCAGCTTGCCTCATCTGTCTTGTCTCTTGCACAAATACCGGTCCTTGGACTCTCGACAAAATTCCAGCTGGAGACCCTTCTTACGATTTGGTCCGCCTTGTCTACCAAAACAAGGACGATCTTTCCCCATTAAGACTTGAGCTTTTAAAAATGGGGGAAACAAGCGATCTTGTTTTAAGCTTTACGAAATACTCCATTTGCCCTTCCCAAACTGATCCTTTAGGGGCCACTGTACTCTTCACCCTGGGAGAGAATCCATCATTTGAAGAAATGGTTCCATTGAGTAAAGGTAATATGCGTCTTCATCCATCAGAAGAGACCTGCGCAAAAATAATAAAAGCATTGCAAGATGGCTTGAAAATCGATATTGTCGTGGATGATGTAGCGGAGAGCATCCCTGCCCAAGGTTTTGCAAAAAGCTACGATGAATTTAAAGGAGACGCTGAGTAATTGCTTTGCTCGGAATTCGAGCTAAAAACGCCAAAAAAGTTAATTTGGAAACCGGAATTAACTTTTGCAATTTATTGCAGGTTGAAAATTAGCTTTTTTGGCGAATTTCAGCCGAAGAGCGGGCAAATGAATTATTCAGTGTCTCCTGAACGATAAGGATGTTGCTAATGGATCAACTCGATCAACTTAAAACATATACAACTGTTGTTGCTGATACTGGTGATTTTGAATCCCTTAAAGCATATAGCCCGACTGACTCGACAACCAATCCATCGCTTATCTACGCCGCAAGTCAGCAACCCCAATATAAATCTCTAATTGAAGAAGCTGCGCGCTACGGCAAGACAAAAAACCAAAACCAAGCCTCTCACATGATCGTCAAAGCGTTCGTCAATTTCGGGCTTGAAATTCTTAAAATCGTGCCAGGAAGAGTCTCAACAGAAGTCGATGCGCGCCTTTCCTTTGATGTGGAAGGAAGTATTGAAAAAGCACATGACATCATCGCTCTTTATGAAGCTGCAGGAGAATCTCGAGATAGAATTCTCATTAAGCTTGCCTCAACTTGGGAAGGGATCCTCGCTGCAAAAGAACTTGAAAAAGAAGGCATCCATTGTAATATGACCCTGCTCTTTAGCTTTGCCCAAGCAGTTGGCTGTGCTGAGGCAAACGCAACGCTAATCTCTCCGTTTGTTGGTCGTATTTTCGACTGGTTCAAGAAATCTGAAGGGGTTGATTCCTATCCTCCTGCAGAAGATCCTGGGGTCAAGTCAGTCACAAGCATCTACAACTACTATAAAAAGTTTGGATACAAGACCCAGATCATGGGAGCTTCTTTTAGAAACAAAGGGGAAATCCTCGAGCTTGCCGGCTGTGATCTACTAACGATTGCTCCCAAGCTTTTAGAAGAGCTTAAAACAAGCTCTGATCCCGTGACAAAGAAACTAAATCTAGAAACTGCAAAGAAATCACCCCAAGAAAAAATCACTCTTGATGAGAATGCGTTTCGTTACATGCTCAATGAGAATGCAATGGCGACAGAAAAGCTTGCTGAGGGAATTCGAAACTTTGCAAAAGACATCGTCAAGCTCGAAAAGCTGTTAACTAGTCTTTAGTTTGCAAAAGTGTTGATTCGAACAGACTCATATTTTTTTTTTGGTTTTTTTCTCCACTTCGCATATAATTGATCACAAATGGGGGGCTTCCATGGCAAACCGTTATTGAGTGGTAGAGTGCTTAGATGAGATTGCTTGTAAAATGTTTGTTGTTTCTTTTTTTGCCCGTTTGGTTGTTTGCTACTGGAGATATTTCAGGAACTGTTACGGACACCTCGCTCACCCCTATATCAGGGGCTACTGTCAATCTCTACAAAAATCAAGTCTTAATTGATTCAACAACCACCGTCCTTAATGGAACGTACTCTTTCACATCTATAAGTCCCGGAAACCATGACATTCAGGCTTCTGCTACCTTACATCAAACAGAAACACAAGGCGTTAATGTAAAAAACAATCAAACTGTCGTTGTTGATTTTGCTTTGTCACCTAATCCTGGAAGTATTACTGGAACAGTTACTGACGCAGACACAACGCTTCCTATTTCTGGAGCAAACATTACGGTTACGCAAAACTCTATCATCGTTGCCACTACAACAACAAATGGTTTAGGAATCTACAATGTAACAGGTATTGTTCCTGGGTCATGCGTGGTTATAGCCGAAGCAACCAATTACCAAACAGGAGTCCTAGGGGGCATCGTCACTTCAAACGAAACAATAACTGTAGATTTTGCATTAGAGATAGACCCTGGCACTTTATCAGGAACTGTGACAAGTGATTCTTCTAGTTTGCCTATAGAGGGAGCCACAGTTGAAATCCATTTGGGTGCGTCTACACTCTTCTCAACTCTTACGATTGCAGATGGAACATATTCGATTTCGGGGATTGCTCCTGGATCCTACACCGTTCATGCGCACGCAGATACCTATCAAACAGCAATCGCAGGAGCAATCATCACAGCTGGAGCAACAACAACGACTGATTTTGCCCTTATCTTAGCTGGTGGAACTTTAATAGGAACTGTCACCAGCGCATCAACAGGTGCTGTCATTGTAGGTGCTCTTATCGACGCAAGATTAGATGATCTTTCGATTGATTCTGCATTAACAGACTCTAGTGGACAATATCTCATTGAAAATTTACCGCCTGACGCTTACACAATCCACGCCCAGGCAGTCGACTACCAAGTGAGTCTTGCGGCAGCTGCAATTGAGATAGAAGGGATAACAAATGTAAATTTCTCTTTATTGTCTAATCCTGGGACTGTTTCTGGAACCGTCGTTTCTACAGCAACGGGTTTACCGATCTCTGGAGCAACTGTAGAAGTGGTTGTAGATCACTTTAGTATATTAACAGCTGTAACAAACAACTCTGGTCAATATTTGTTAACAGGGATTTTTTCTGGTAATTTTGAAGTGCATGCTCAGGCCAATTCTTATCAAACTGCAGTCATCGAAGCCGCACTGTCTGCGGGAATTGTGAATACAATTAATTTTTCGCTAAGTTCAAACCCGGCTACAATCACAGGAACTGTTACAGCAGCATCGTCGGGAGATCCCATCCCCGCAACATTAATCGAAGTTCATCATCCGATTCTCGATCTTATTCTTACAGATAGCTCCGGAAATTACACGATTACGGGCCTTCCAACTGGTTCTTTTTCAGTACACGCTCACCATCATGACTACCAAACAAAAGTTAAGAAGGTGACTTTGGCGGAAAACACGACAACATTTGTTGATTTCTCTTTAGCATCAGATCCTAGTGTGGTCAGCGGAACCATCCGAGATGCAATCACGGGCCTTCCTCTTCCCGGGGCTTTTGTTTTTGTTTCTATTTCTGGGGATGTAGTCCTTGCGTCAGCTCTTACTTTAAGCGATGGAACCTATAGTCTTGGGGGGCTGTTTCCAGAAACTTTTGTTGTGTGTGCGCAAAAAACGCAGTATATAACCCGAAGTACTTCTCCCTTTGTAGTTTCTTCTGGGGGGGAAAGCCTCACACAAAATTTATCGCTTTATCCTATAGATGTCCCCCCTACCAATCTGTCAGGAGATGTTCTGGTCAATCGGCTCATTTTGCAAATGGATCGCATTCACCGGTTAACATGGCAGCCAAGTGTCAGTCCAGAAGTCACTGAATACAGAATTTATCGAAATGGCCAGGTGATAAAAAATATTGGAGCAAGTACACGACCTTTGGTGTATGATGACCATAATAGAAGCGCTAAAACCGCTGATCTTTACGTTGTAACTTCGATTAATAGTGATGGAAGTGAAAGTTCGGGATTATCCATTTCGTTAAAATGATAAAATGATTGCTATTATTTTTCTTTTCATTGCATTGAGGGCTTTTTCTTCTGAACCTGAAGAAAAAGGACGAATGCCTATCGAAGCTCTTAAAGAAGAGACTCTGGACAAACACAATTTAATCGAGGCAAGAGCAGCCTACTTTTTTTTTACCAATACTGATGCTAGAGAGATCTATCATAATGGAACCATAGACCTGGAGCTAGAACACAACTATTGGTTTACTTCTCGATATTCTGTGTGGACAAATTTAAATTTTATTTGGCAGTCAGGAAAAAGTCAAACTCTCTCAACGCCTACTTGGATTAACATTACGACACTAAGCTTGGGAGCCAAAGAGTTTTTTTCGATTTGGAAAGAGACAATAAAGCTCTATTTGGGTTTGGGAATCACGGGAGCCTATGTTCGGACTAAAGATCAGACAAACCATCTGCCTCAAAAGACCATTCGATGGAGTCCTGGATGTGTGGGGAAATTTGGATTCCTTTTCCATTATAAACCTCGTGTGTTTGTGGATCTTTTCTTCGATTACTATTATCAACCCACACCGACAAGGAAAGGCCGCTCTTTTACTGACAGTGTTATAGATCTTGGAGGCTTCCGTACAGGAGCTGGTATCGGCTATTCTTTCTAATAATAAGATGCTTATAAAAAAAACCCTTCTCAGGAACTAAGAAGGGGCCTTGAATACATGGACGCTTTGAGAGGTTTACCTGGCGGCGACCTCTGAGACAAAGTCGATATCGAGGACATCGTCTCTCTCTATTTGTTGGTCGTATTTTCGACTGGTTTAAAAAAGCTGAAGGGGTTGATTCTTATCCTCCTGCGGAAGATCCTGGCGTTAAGTCCGTCACAAGCATCTACAACTACTATAAAAAGTTTGGATATAAGACCCAGATCATGGGAGCTTCATTTAGAAACAAAGGGGAAATCCTCGAGCTTGCCGGCTGTGATCTACTAACGATTGCTCCCAAGCTTTTAGAAGAGCTTAAAACAAGCTCTGATCCCGTGACAAAGAAACTAGACGCTGAAAAGGCGAAGGCATCGACTCAAGAAAAAATCTCGCTCGATGAAAAGACATTTCGTTACATGCTAAATGAGAATGCAATGGCAACAGAAAAGCTTAGCGAGGGAATCCGTAACTTTGCAAAAGATATTGTAAAGCTTGAGAAGCTACTAGAGAGTCTGTAAGAGGTCGTTTAGCTGAGCCACAAGTTTTGCATCAGGAGACTCGAGAGACGCTACAATTCCAAGAGCTCCCTCAAACATGGTTACTGCATCTGCTTTCCTGCCTTGACTTAGAAACACTTTCCCCATACCAATTTGACAATGAGCAGCTTCAATACTTATTCCTTGGCCGAGATCTTCAAAAAGGCCAAAACTGTGTTGATAAGCTTTTAAAGCCTCTTCATAGTTTTTCGAAGCAAAAGAGGAGTCCCCATTCACTAAATAATTTTTTGCAGCGTCGTCTTCAGAACAATCTTCTGAGCTTGAGGAACTCTCTTGCGATACGCTACCTATATCAAAAAAGGATGAAGAAGCTTTAGCCTCCAGTGCTTTCTCAGTGATTTTGAGAAGAGTCCCCACCCACTCAATCTCTCGCTTAGAGGCCTCTAAAGCATCTTGTGGAACGACTAGTTTTTGCAATACTCTGAGACTTGTTCTAAAAAAGCTCTGTGCATGCACGTACATTGTCTGCTGTAGATATAGTTCTCCAATCTCATAATTCATGGAAGCTGTTTTCTGGTCTTCAGAGTTTGTGTTCGCCCTAATGAGCAAAGCCTTTGCAAAATTTTCCGACGCAACGTCATATTTACATTCGCATTTAGCTATCCTTCCTAGCCTAATATAGCAATCAGTCTTTTGTTCTACATCAAGGGTCTTAAACAAACAAAGGATCCCTTGATATGCTTTTGATGCAGCATCATAATTCCCTAATTCAAAAGCCATATCTCCTTGGTTTATCCGAGAAACAACATCTTGGGAGGAATAATCAAT
Source organism: uncultured bacterium (assembly GCA_965370365.1). Classification (GTDB taxonomy): domain Bacteria; phylum Chlamydiota; class Chlamydiia; order Chlamydiales; family SM23-39; genus DAIDHZ01. The sequence goes on from CBDUSP010000013.1 coordinate 7,420, forward strand.
ACTCATAAATAACCCTATTTGTTATTATAATTATATCATAAATTATATTAATTATACTACTATCAGGAACATCTTGAAAGAAGCGCACCTTTAGCATAAGCCGCTCAGCATAAAGAGCTTATATCAGGAGCGATGAAGGGGGTTGTGGTTTTACAGAAAAAGCCCCCTTCTCGGGTGCCGAGAAGGGGGCTTTTTAATACATGGACGCTTTGAGCGGTTACCTGGCGGCAACCTCTGAGACGAAGTCGATATCGAGCGCATCATCATCGCGAGACTCGATAAACTTATTCACCTTCTTATGATACTCATAGCCCGTTCCTGCAGGGATCATATGACCCATGATGAGGTTCGCTTTCGTATCCAAAAGGTAGTCCGTCTTCCCTTCAGATGCCGCTTCGGTAAGGATTCTTGTGGTCTCCATAAACGATGCCGCTGAGAGGAAAGACTCGGTCCCCAAAGAGGCCCTTGTAATTCCAAGAAGCACAGGCGCTGCTTGGGCGGGCTTCCCGCCTTCTTCTAGCGCTTTTCTATTGGTCTCATAGAATTTCTTCTTATCGATATCCTCTCCATGAAGACAAATTGTATCCCCTGGATCGGTAATGCGAACTTTCTGAAGCATTTGGCGAATGATAATCTCGATATGCTTATCGTTAATATCTACCCCTTGTAGACGGTAAACCTCTTGAACTTGGTTTACCAAGTACTTTTGGAGCTCTCTTGTTCCACAAATTTCAAGAATTTCTTGAGAAATCACAAGACCTTCCGTAAGTTGCTGGCCTTTGATCACGTTGTCGCCTTTTTGAATGATCAAGTGTTTTGAAAGAGGAATCAAATGCTCTTCTTCCATTCCCGTTATATCATCGCGCACGACAACGATTCGCTTATTCTTTTGAACGCCACGGAAATCAACAACTCCATCGATCTTCGCAATTTCTGCTGCATCCTTCGGCTTTCTCGCCTCAAAGAGCTCAGCTACGCGCGGCAATCCGCCCGTAATATCTTTTGTCTTGATTGCTCCTCGCGGAAGTTTTGCAAGAATCATCCCAGCAGTTACTCTCTGGCCTTCTCTCGCTGTAATTACAGCTGCTGCAGGAATCGCATACGTTCCAACGAGTTCCTTGCAGTCTGAGTCAGTATAGATTGCGATCTGTGGGTGCAGCTCTCCACGGTGTTGCTTTACGATGAGCTCTACCTGTCCTGTCTGCTTATTCACCTCTCGCATCACAGAGATCCCTTCCACGAGATCTTCGTACTTCACATACCCAGGACGCTCACAGATAATCGGAATGCTGTGCTGCTCTCTTTGACAGACCTTATCTCCAGCTTTCACTTTTGACCCATCTGCAAAAAGAATCTTGGATCCAGGCTCTACTGTAAAGCTATGAAGCGGCTCAATCGATTTGTTACTTAAGAGCTTTTTGTAATCCTCGAGCGATCGTCCTTCATCACGAACAACGTGGAGCAGTCCGTTCTTATTGAGAGCAAGAAAGTGGCCTTCCTCGTTCTGAACCACACGAAGATCTACGTAGACTAACACCCCATCATGCTCGGTAACCATCTCAGGGCCTAAGAATGCTGACGCAATTCCTCCTAAGTGGAACGTTCTCATCGTAAGCTGTGTTCCCGGTTCCCCAATGGACTGCGCTGCGATAATTCCAACCGCTTCACCAATACCTACAATGCGGCCAGTCGCCAAGTTAAATCCATAACATTTTGCGCACACACCCCGCTTGCTTTCGCAAGTAAGAGCGGAACGAATTCGCACCGTTTCAATCCCCGCATCATCGACTGCTTCCGCCTGGTCTGTTGTAAGGACATCTCCTGCCTTTGCAAGAACGACTTTACTGTCTCCCGGAAGATGAATATCCTCAAGCACTGTACGTCCATAGATTCGATCCTTAATCGGAAGGAGATCTTCAGTTCCTTGCTTAACAGAACTCACCTCAATTCCATTAATCGTTCCACAATCATCTCGCGTTACGATCACATCCTGGGCAACATCAACAAGACGTCTTGTCAAATATCCAGAGTCCGCCGTTTTCAAAGCTGTATCGGAAAGACCTTTACGCGCTCCGTGCGTTGAAATGAAGTATTCCATCACCGTCAGCCCCTCACGGAAGTTTGCCGTAATTGGAGACTCGATGATTTCCCCTGTTGGCTTGGTCATCAGACCCCGAAGAGCACCAAGCTGCTTAATCTGCGACTTATTTCCCCGCGCTCCTGAATCAACCATGAGATACAAAGGATTCAACTTCCCTGAAGAAGTATCGTAGATCAACTCGAATAGTTCTTCTGAGAGATTATCCGTCACCTCTGTCCAAATACTAATGATTTTCGAGTGACGCTCCCCTTCTGTGATAATTCCATCTTCATATTGTTTTTTAACGACAGCGACTCTATCAGAAGCACTTTTAAGAACAGCCGGCTTATCAGACGGAACTGTTACATCCCAGATCCCCATTGAAATCGCAGCTTTTGTTGACTCTGCAAATCCGAGAGTTTTCATCTTATCAAGGAATCCAACGGTCTCTTCAAGACCTACTTTCTTGTGGCACTCGAGAACAAGTTCTGAAAGCTTTTTCTTTCGGAGGACATAGTTTTGAAACCCAAGTTCTTTCGGGACAATCGTGTTAAAGACAACACGTCCAGGAGTCGTCTCAACAATACCACCATCGACTAAAACTTTAATCCTCTCGTGAATGCGAATCCCGCGACCGTAGTCATCGAGTCTCTTAAGATCCGATTTTTCATCATGCCAGTTATAGCTTCCGCTGGAGTGCAGAGCCATTAAAACTTCTTCTGGGCCACTAAAGACTTTTATTTGTTTATCCGCTCTGTCCGGTTGATCGACAGGATCGTGCATCAAGTAGTAAAGCCCTAAAATCATATCTTGGGCTGGAACAGCAACAGGCTTTCCAGATGATGGCAAGAAAATATTATCTGGAGACATCATGAGAAGTTTTGCTTCTAACTGCGCCTCAATGGAAAGAGGAATATGCACAGCCATCTGGTCTCCGTCAAAGTCCGCGTTGAAAGCAGGTGTAACAAGCGGATGAATCCGTATCGCTTTCCCTTCAATCAAAACAGGCTCAAACGCCTGAATCCCCAGGCGGTGAAGCGTTGGAGCACGGTTCAAGAGCACAGGATGTCCTTTAATGATCTCTTCAAGGACATCCCAAACTTCAGGAGCCTGTCTTTGGATCATTTTTTTCGCCGAGCGAATCGTGTAAACATAGCCAAGATCCTTTAGTTTCTTGACAATGAACGGCTCAAACAGATCCAAGGCCATCTTCTTAGGAAGACCACACTGATTGAAGCGAAGATCTGGCCCCACAACAATTACGGAACGGCCAGAGTAGTCGACCCTTTTCCCAAGGAGGTTCTGTCTGAACCTTCCCTGCTTTCCTTTGAGCATCTCAGACAGAGCTTTAAGAGGACGATTTCCAGCCCCCATTACAGGGTGACCATGGCGCCCGTTATCAAAGAGAGCATCAACCGCCTCCTGCAACATTCGTTTCTCATTGCGAATGATTACGTCTGGAGTTTTTAGCTTTAAAATCGACTTCAAACGGTTATTGCGATTGATCACACGTCTGTAGAGATCGTTCAAGTCCGACGTTGCGAATCGACCCCCATCCAAAGGCACTAAAGGGCGCAAATCTGGAGGGATCATTGGAACTGCAGAAAGAACCATCCATTCTGGCTTATTTAAAGAGGATGCAAACCCCTCAACAATTTTGAGTCTCTTCGCAAGCTTCATACGCGCTTGCATCGACTTCGTTTTTTTGAGTTTTTCTTTTAACTCAACAACAAGAATCAACAAATCCTCGGTTTTCATGAGGTCTCGGATCGCCTCTCCACCCATCTTCGCTGTGAAACCATCTGAGCCCCACTTTTCTTGCGCTTCGCGATATTCGTTGTCGTTCAAAAGTTGCTTCTTCTGGAGATCACTTTGCCCCAGATCCGTAACTACATACTCTTCATAGTAAATCACTCTCTCAAGCTCAGAGGTTGAAAGTCCGAGAATATTGCCAATGCGAGACGGCATCGTCTTAAAAAACCAAATATGAACAACGGGAACTGCCAAGTCAATGTGCGCCATTCTTTCACGACGTACTTTCGCAATCGTTACTTCTACGCCACAACGATCACAAACAATGCCTTTATGCTTGATCTTTTTGTATTTGCCGCATGCGCACTCCCAATCGCGAGTGGGACCAAAGATTTTTTCACAAAAGAGGCCCCCCTTTTCGGGTTTGAAGGTACGATAATTGATCGTCTCCGGCTTCTTGACCTCTCCTCGAGACCACTGATTGCGCACGACCTCGTCAGAGGCGATTTTAATCGTGACCTTATCAAAATGAGAAATTCTTGCATCTTCTTCAGCATCAAATGGGTGGGACATGTATCCAGATTCCTCTTAAGTTATTCAACAAATTCCGTACGGATATCAAGACACAATCCTTGCATCTCTTTAACAAGTACGTTAAACGATTCAGGAGTTCCCGCAACGAGCGTGTTTTCTCCTTTAACGATTGACTCATAAATGCGTGTACGTCCAGCAACATCGTCAGATTTAACAGTAAGCATCTCTTGAAGAAGGTGCGCCGCACCATAAGCTTCGAGTGCCCACACTTCCATCTCTCCAAACCTCTGACCTCCCATCTGCGCCTTACCACCCAGCGGTTGCTGTGTGACGAGCGAGTAAGGACCAATCGAGCGAGCGTGAATTTTATCCGCGACCAAGTGACCGAGTTTGAGAATATAAATGTAGCCAACGACTACTTGATTATCAAAACGCTCTCCTGTTCTTCCGTCGTAGAGATACGCTTTCCCATGATCGAACATCGTCTCCTTCTCCATCATCTCCCAGATTTTGGACTCTGGGAATCCTTCGAATACGGGGCTCTTAACCCAGATACCTGCTTTTTTCGCAGCGTATCCTAAGTGCGTTTCAAGGAGCTGACCAATGTTCATACGAGAAGGCACACCAAGAGGATTCAAGACGATCTCGATGGTTTCTCCATTTGGGAGATGGGGCATATCTGCCTCTGGAACAAGCTTTGCGACGACGCCCTTGTTTCCGTGGCGCCCCGCCATCTTATCTCCTACCTGCAGCTTTCGCTTTGTAGCTACATACACTTTCACCTGACGAATGACACCCTGATCAAGATCCGTGTCTCCTTTGCGCATAAACTCGATTTCCGATTTATGCTGCATCTGGAGGCTCTGATAGGCAAGCTCAAATTCACGAAGGGTCTTTTTGAGTTCAACATAGATCTCTTTATCACTCATTAAAAGATCTTCCACCTCTTCACTTTCTAAGGTTTCAATCGTGTCTTGGGTGATCACTTCCTCTTCTGCAACGATCACTTCGCCTGTTCTTCGGTGCATGATTGGACTTGGAGCTTTCTCATTAAGGAGAAGAGCACCAAGCTTTTCATGGAATTCCATTTGAAGCTCAGATTCCTTTGCTTTAAAGCCAGAATGAATATCTTTAATGCGCGTTGCTTCTTCAACAAGCTCATCATCGGTTTTCGAGAGGCGATCGCGTCTTGAGAAAACCTTCACATCCATCACAACCCCTTCCGTTCCCGGAGGCGCTGTTAAGGAGGCGTCTTTTACATCTGCTGCCTTTTCACCAAAGATGGCTCTGAGGAGCCTCTCTTCTGGAGACAGTTCCGTTTCGGACTTCGGCGTAATTTTACCAACGAGAATCGTTCCCGCTCCAACCTGAGCACCGACACGAATAATCCCGTCATCGCCAAGGTCTTTGAGCATCTCTTCAGAAACGTTCGGGATATCCTTTGTGATCTCCTCTTTCCCAAGTTTTGTATCCCGGGCTGTTAACTCAAACTCCTCAAGATAGATCGAGGTATAGTAATCCTCAAGAATCAACTTCTCAGAAATGATGATCGCATCTTCGTAGTTATATCCACACCAAGGCATGAATGCTACAAGGACGTTCTTTCCAAGAGCAATTTCCCCTTTATCCGTAGCTGGTCCATCTGCAAGAACATCTCCTGCAATCACCTTATCCCCAACATTACACAAAGGAGTTTGGTTAAGAGACGTTCCGCTGTTCGAACGCATAAATTTCTTCAAGACATACGTCCGCTTATTGAGCGGATTGTCTTTCGGAGCAACAACGATTTTAAAGCCGTCCACATACTCGACAGTCCCATCTTCAAGAGAGATAATTACAGCACCTGAGTCGCGTGCTGCGCGTCCCTCAAGACCCGTTCCAACCAAGGGAGCCTCTGGAATAAGAAGGGGAACTGCTTGACGTTGCATGTTCGAACCCATGAGAGCTCGGTTTGCATCATCATGCTCTAAGAACGGAATCAATCCCGATACGATAGAAACCAACTGCTTCGATGAGACGTCCATGTGCGTGATTTTTTTCGTCTCGATCTCCATCGGTTCACCTTTTTTGTGAGCCCAGCAAAGATCTTGCGTAAACATGCTGTGCTCATCAAGGGGGGTGGAAGCCTGCGTAATGCAGAATTCTGCTTCCTGATCCGCAGTCATGTACTCGATTTCTTCGGTGACAATCCCATCTCTTACAATCCGATATGGCGTCTCAACAAACCCAAATTCGTTAATCTTTGCAAAGGATGCAAGAGACGTAATCAAACCGATGTTTGGACCTTCTGGCGTTTCAATCGGACAAATTCGCCCATAGTGAGATGGATGAACGTCACGAACTTCAAAGCCCGCTCTTTCGCGATTCAAACCACCAGGCCCAAGACAGGACAACCTTCGTTTATGGGTCAACTCAGAAACAGGGTTCGTCTGATCCATGAACTGAGAAAGTTGCGAACGACCAAAGAAGTCCTTCAAAACCCCGGCAAGCCCTTTTGCGGATACGATCTTTCCTGGAGTCATTGTGTCAGAGGAAAAGTCAAAGAGATTCATCCTTTCTTTGATAATTTTCTCCATGCGAGCAAGACCAATGCGGCACTGATTTTGAGTTAATTCACCTACGGAACGAACACGACGATTGCCCAAGTGATCAATGTCATCGACGTGTGCATTCTCATCACCGAGCTTTAGACGAATCAAGTACTTAAGAGCCGCAATCACATCTTCTTTGCGAAGTGTGACTACACTTAATTCCTCGTCCCCTATTGGGAGACCAAGCTTTCGATTGAGCTTATATCTTCCAACCCGGCCAAGATTGTAGCGCTTAGGATCAAAAAAGAGGCGCATGATTGCCGAACGAGCATTCGAAAGTGTGGGAGGCTCTCCAGGACGAATCTTGCGATAAAAATCTTTCAAAGCAGATTCGTAGGAGTCTGTTGGATCTTTTGCAAGCATCCTGATGATCGGATGCGTTTCATCTGCATCTTCAGCAATACGTACAGCACGAACGCCTTCATCGAGCATTCTCTTCAACATCGCTGTCGTGAGTTTTTCACTCGCTTTCCCAAATACAGAGCCTGTTTGTTCATCAACAACATCCTCCGCCAAGATTTTCCCAACAAGCTTGACGAAATCCTTCTCTGATTTGACTTTCACTTTGACCGTTTCGAAAAATTCTTCGATAATGTCTGTATCTGTAGAATATCCAAGTGTGCGCACAAAAGTGGACGCGAGCACTTTTCGTCTGCGCTTCTTACGGTCAACATAGATGTAAATGAGGTCGTTACTATCAAAAGAGGCCTCTAGCCAGCTACCGCGATAAGGGATCATGCGGAAAGAATAAATAATCGTTCCCTTAGGGTGTCGATTTTGCTCGTACGCGAGTCCTGGGGATCGGTGCAGCTGCGATACGATAACACGCTCAGCTCCATTGATAACAAAAGTCCCCTTGTCAGTCATCAAGGGGATCGTCCCCATGTAGACTTCTTCCTCTTTAATCCCCGTCTCATCAGTTAGACGAAATTTAACCTTCAATGTGACGTTATAAGAAATCCCTCGACGGATGCATTCTTCTGGCAGATACTTGGGAATCCCGAGATTGTAAGAGAGAAATTCCAGAACCGTCTTTTCATCATAAGACTTGATAGGGAAAATTTCGCTAAAAACCTCTTGCAACCCGACTTTTTCTCTTTCGTGAGGTAACAAGTGAACTTGGAGAAACTGGGTGTACGATTTAATCTGAATTTCGATTAGATTTGGGAGATCGATAATCTCTTCCCGTTCGCGAAAACTCACCCGTTTCGGCGATTTTTTTAACATGAAATTTACTCCTCAATGTTTGGGACTGTAATCTGGGGGATAACCTACTACTCAAGCAGGTATAGACCCTCTAAAACACACCATCTTCATGGGCAGTGCCACTAAATTTCTATACACGAAAGCAGAAGACACCCATATAAGAGCATCTTCTGCCTTCAACTCTATAAGACACAAGCTTATAGGCCCTGAAGAGTTACTTTTGCACCTGCCGTTAGAAGCTTCTTCTGAACTTCCTCGGCTTCTGCTTTCGGCGCAGATTCCTTGATAACCTTTGGAGCGCTTTCTACGATCTCCTTTGCTTCTTTCAGACCAAGACCTGTGACTTCGCGAACCACTTTGATGATTCCGATCTTCTTATCAGGGGGAATAGGGCCCTCAAGAGTTACTTTAAACTCTGTGGACTCTGAAGCAGCGTCTCCGCCTCCAGCAGCTGGCGCCGCAGCGGCCGCAACGGCAGCTTGCACTCCCCACTTGCTTTCCAACATTTCTTTCAACTTAGCCATATCAATAACGGACAACTGGCTTAAACTCTCTACGAGACTCTCGAGATTCTGACTCATGGGTATCACTTCTCCTAAAACTTAAACTTTTTCATTTGTATCAATAGACGAGGACTCTGACTCTATCTTTGCTTCGAAAACAGAGAGCACCTGGGACATTGGCGCAATAAACAACGCAATCATCATGGCTCTCATTTCATCAATTCCTGGCAACTTCGCAAGAACTTCGAGCTCACTTCCTGGGACAATTTTCCCTTCAATAGAGCCACAAAGGAGCTTGAAAAGATCTCCATTTTTCTTTGAAAACTCAAAGACCTCTTTTACACAAGGCGTTGAATCCTCTTCGCTTACAAACACAGCTCCAACATGGCCTTCTAAAAGAGCCGCATCGATTTGAACACCTGAATGCTCTAGAGCCTTCAAAAACACACGCTTTTGGACAACTTCCAGAAGCCCCCCCTTTTTAGCAAGGGCATTGCGAAGTTCCCATGAAGCGTTAGGCTCAAGCTGGTTGTAGCGCATAACGATCATTGCATTTGATGCATCAATCTTTTCCTTAATCTCATCTAATAAAAGCGTTTTTTCTTTTCTCATGGTTTTCCTTATCTATCCGAGAGATAGCGATTGAAGATCAATTTTTAAACCAGGCCCCATTGTCGAGGACACATACATCGAGCGGAGGAATACCCCTTTCGCTGTTGCCGGTTTGGCACGAACAATCGCTTGCAAAAGAGGGATCACATTTTCAGTAAGCTGTTTCTCTTCGAAGGAAACCTTACCAACAGCAGTGTTGATGCTTCCAGTCTTATCGACCTTAAACTCAATCTTCCCTGCCTTCGCTTCCTTTACAGCTTTTGCAACATCCGCTGTCACGGTTCCCGCTTTTGGCGTTGGCATAAGACCTCGAGGTCCTAATACTTTACCAAGTTTCCCAACCTCTCGCATCATGTCAGGAGTAGCAATGAGAACAGAAAAGTCGGTCCATCCGCCTTTAATTTTATCTAAAAACTCATCGGATCCAGCAAAATCCGCGCCCTCATCGAGAGCAGCTTTGACTTTATCCCCTTTTGCAATAACGAGGACTTTTGAGACTCGTCCCGTTCCATGCGGAAGGAAAACAGTTCCACGAACTTGCTGATCTGATTTTTTCACATCAACACCAAGCTTTAGCGCAATGTTTAGAGACTGATCAAACTTCGTCGGAGGGCACTCCTTCAATAAACGAACTGCATCTTCCAAAGGATATATTTTATCTGGATCGATCATCTTATCGATCTCTCGCATTCTCTTAGATCTTTTCGGCATACGAGTCCCCCTCCACGATATCTACACCCATGGAACGAGCTGTGCCTGCAACCATCATTTCAGCCGCTCCCTCACTCGTAGCTCTCATGTCTTCAGCTTTATTTTTGGCAATTTTCTTGACCTGCGCGCGGGTGAGCTTGCCAACCTTGTCCCGATTCGGAACCTTCGAACCAGACTCAATTCCAAGCTCCTTCAGAATCATCCGAGCAACTGGAGGCTGCTTCGTTATAAAAGTAAAACTTTTATCTGCATAAACACTAATCACAACGGGGAGAAGATCCCCTGCTTGCTTTTGCGTTCTCGCATTGAAATCTTTACAGAAAGCCATGATATTCACCCCGGCAGATCCAAGTGCTGGACCAATAGGAGGGGCTGGATTCGCCTTCCCCGCTGGAATTTGTAACTTGACCGTCTTAACTACTTTTTTTGCTTTTGCCATATTTTCCTATTCTTGAGTCAACGAGAGGCCAAAAAGACCTTCTCTCCTCGGGACTTTTTTAACCTAGATCTTCTGCTGACGCCTCTTCTACTTGCCAAAACTCAAGGTCGTCTACGCGAGTGTCTCTACCAAAAATAGACACCATAACACTCAAGCGGCCTTTTTCGTGGTTCACCTCTGTCACAACACCGACGAAGTTAACAAACACCCCATCTGTAATTTTGACATGATCTCCCGCATCCACTTTGTGTTTCTGAACAACTCCTTTTTCGCGGTCCGCAAGCTCGCTCATAATGTCCTGAACCTCCGCCTCAGAAAGGGGCGCAGGTGAATCTCCTCCGAGAAAGGCAATCACTCCAGGAGTATCCTTGATATATCCCCAAGAATCATCATTGACTTCCATCTTCACGAGAAGATATCCAGGCCACATCCGCTTCTCAGTGATCTTCTGCTGACCACGCTTAACTTCAGCAACGTTCTCCGAAGGAATAAGCACTTCAGAGATATGCTCTCGCATACCCTTAGCATCGAGGAACTCCTCAATTGCTCTTTTAACCTTCTTTTCGTGACTGGACATCACTTGTACGACAAACCACTTATGCATATATGCGTTATCCAAAAATCATCCGTAAAGTCGCTGCAATCCCATCCAAAACACCTCGGATCGTTAAGTCCACACCGTAGATCGCAAGGCCAAAGAAAAACGTCGCGAGGATTACAACTTTCGTGCAAAAAATAAGCTCTTCTTTGGACGTCCAAGTCACCTTCTTCAGCTCGTCTTTCACTTCACGGAAGTAGGAAAAAAATTTTCTTTTACCTGTAACTGGACTCGTCATTAAGTTCCTTATTTTCTGCGTTTCAAACCTCAAAAGGATCGAGTGCGGAGGGATTCGAACCCCCGACCGGCGACTTTGGAGATCGCTGCTCTACCAACTGAGCTACACACCCATTCCAAGAAATGAGAAAGACTTAAGGAGCCTCAGTACCTCCTTAAAAAGTCTTTCTCAATTCCGAGCCGCTTTATCCTTCTAAGATTACTTAATAATCTTAGAAACCGTTCCTGCACCAATCGTTCTGCCACCCTCACGAATCGCAAAACGCATTCCTTCTTCCATCGCAATTGGATGGATCAACTCTGAGATAAACTCAACGTTATCACCTGGCATTACCATCTCAGTTCCTTCTGGCAATTCAACAGAACCTGTTACATCTGTAGTTCTGAAATAGAACTGAGGACGATATCCGGTAAAGAATGGCTTATGACGCCCTCCCTCATCTTTTGTGAGGATGTAAACAGTTCCCTGGAATTTTGTATGCGGCGTGCATGTCCCCGGAGCCGCCAAGACCATTCCTCTTTCAACATCTTCTTTGTTGATTCCACGTAGGAGAGCTCCAACGTTTTCTCCAGCAAGCGCTTCATCAAGAAGCTTGTTGAACATCTCAAGTCCTGTCGCAACAGTATCACGAGTCTCGCGAATTCCGACGATCTGGATCTTATCGTTGACCTTGATCTTGCCTTTTTCCACACGACCAGTAACAACCGTTCCACGACCTGAAATAGAGAACACGTCCTCAATCGGCATCAAGAAAGGCTTATCAACCTCACGCGCCGGAGTCGGAATTTTCTCATCTACAGCATCCATAAGCTTCAAGATAGAGGCCACATACTCAGGATCTCCCTCAAGAGCCTTCAGAGCAGATCCTCTAATAATCGGAGCATCCTTATACCCTTTTGACTCAAGAAGCTCCGCCAATTCCATCTCAACTAACTCAACTAACTCCTCATCACCCTTGCTGATCATGTCCATCTTATTCAAGAAGACAACAACCGAAGGAACACCCACTTGGTGAGCCAAGAGAATATGTTCTTTTGTCTGAGGCATCGGTCCGTCTGTTGCTGCCACAACAAGAATCGCTCCGTCCATTTGAGCCGCACCGGTAATCATGTTCTTTACATAGTCAGCGTGACCCGGGCAGTCTACGTGAGCGTAGTGACGCTTCTCTGTTTCATACTCAACGTGGGAGGCGTTGATCGTGATTCCACGCGCCTTTTCCTCTGGAGAGTTGTCGATAGATGCATAATCTCGAAACTTTGCTCCACCCTTTTCTGCGAGGGCTTTTGTAATCGCCGCTGTCAGAGTCGTTTTTCCATGGTCAACGTGACCGATGGTACCAATGTTTACGTGGGGTTTATTCCTCTGGAATGCTTGTTTTGCCATTTTTAGACTTCCTCTGTTTTTTTTGCCCAAGATAGGAATCGAACCTACGACCCCTTGCTTACCATGCAAGTGCTCTACCACTGAGCTACCTGGGCACTTAAAGCGCTGGGCACAACTCAAGTTAAAACCCAAGCGCGCCATTACATACAATAGTATGCAAGCTTAGGCTACCCGGGACAATATAATCAATCTTTTTTCTCGCTCAAAAAAGCGCTTACTTCTGACGGTATACGATCCGCGCCTTCGTTAAATCATAAGGAGACATCTCGACCGTCACAGAGTCCCCTGCGTAGACCCGGATGTTCCGCATCCTCATCTTGCCGCTCAAATGAGCGATCACACGCATCCCATTTTCCAAAACAACACTGAAGTTCATATTCGGCAAGAGCTCTTCAACCTTGCCTTCCATTCTGACTGTTTCTTCTTTCGACATAGAGATTTCTGCTTGGAAATGCTTACAATCAAACAACACTTAAGCTATTATGTCAACAGAGAAAAATAACGATTTTTAAAATTTGGCTTTTTATGCAAGAAAAACCCCCATCCTGCCATGAGGCAACGAGTCTCTTTGAAAAAAAAATAGACCTCTTGAAAAAAAAGTTTAACACTCTAAGCACTCCAGTGCAAAAGTATGAACAGATCATTCTTTTTGGGAAAACACTCCCCTTAATCGACCCCAAACACAAAACACCTGAAACTCTCGTACGAGGATGTCAAAGCGAGCTTTATATCCATACCGAGCAAAAACAAGGGAAACTATTTTTTACCGCACAGACCGATGCCTTAATCTCTAGGGGACTCGCGGCTTTACTCATCGAAATCTACAACGGGGAAGATGTTGAAACAATTCTCTCATCTCCTCCCCACTTCCTTGAAACCCTTGGAATTCATGCATCGCTTTCCCCCAACCGATCACAAGGAATATCTCATATCTATCTTAAAATGAAGCTCCAGACTATCCTGCTCGCGAAAAATGCAATCTTGGAAAAATCATGATCTCTGAAATGCAATCCCGCCGAACTCCAAGTTTTGCATTGATTTGGGTGTATCTTATTTCGCGGGAAGACAATAAATTCCGGTTAGATTTTAAGACTCTCGAGGAAATCCAAGATCCTGAAAAGCTATGTGGAATGCTTTTCGAAAATCTCAGCGGGAAACTCAACGATCTTGCTCTCAGGCCAAAGCCTCTCTAGGGAATACTTCTCTCTAAGACCCGAAGAGAAAAGATGAACCATAATCTCTCCGTAATCGAGGACTACCCAACCGCCTGATTTTAACCCCTCAACACGTAAAGTGTGGATCCCCTGCACCCTCATTTCCTTAGAAATCCCTTGAGCAATCGAGGAAACGTGACGATCTACATTCCCTTCAGCAATAATCACATAGTCCGTGATCGATGAGATTCCTCGCACATCAAGCGCAAGGATATTCATCCCTTTCTTATCGTAAATAATTCTGGCAATAGATGAGAGAATTTCTTCGGTCGTTTGTGTCATAGACAAACAGAATAGTTGCTTCTTCAGTTTTTGGTCATCAAAAATCTAAAAAAAGACGATTTACAAGATCCCTAACAAACTGCATCTTACTCGCACCAATCTCAGATATTGCCTTCCCTTGCGCCTCTATCCCAAGATCGGATATCTTCTCTCTAAATAGATCTAAATCATCTACCGCAAAAATGGCTTCTTTCGCCTCCAGGGAAGCTCCTTGAGATTTGTTATGTAAAGGGAGAATTTCCTCCCGAAAAAGCACGATCATCAAAGCCATTTCCTCCTGCATTCCCTTCACATAGCGATCCAGATGAATTTTATGAAAATCATCAAGTTCCTGAGAATTGAGCACAGAAGAAAAACAGCGAACGGTTTTTTGATCCGAAAAGGGGGCATAAATTTGAGAAAATGTTCGCGTTTTTTCTTTTTCCTTCACAGATTCTTGAATGTGCTTTTTAAGTACACCCATCCGCTTTGAGGGATTATCTCCTATCTCATCGAGAATCAACTCAAGACTATCTGCAAGGGCTGCCTGAATTGCGCAAAGACCAAGCGCTGCATGAGATAGTGAGCTAAATCCCCGAAATAAAAATTCATCTGAAAAAGACAAAGGCTTATTTTTAAAAGAAGGATCCAACACCTCAAGAATCTGCGATAACAGTTCATCCCTTAAATCACTAAAAAGGCTCTTTTGATTACAAAAAGTGTAGAGAAGATCTTCATGCACATGCATCGCATGAATAAGCGCTACAATAAAAACAAGAGGATCTCGCTTTTCGATATCAAAGGGAAACCATTCTACGTCCAAACAAGAGTTGGCAAAAAGAGGAACCGTTTTTTGTTTCCTCCCAATTTCCTCCATCACCTCCATAAAAAGCAGACTCTGATCGATTGCCGAAGACTCTTCTTTTTTCGGAAAAATCATCTCGTATTGGGGATGCTCTGCATCGCATTTTTTAATTGTTACATCTACTCCTAAAAAACGCGCTTCCTTCATCACATCCTTTAGAAAAGATTGTGAGAACTTCCCTTCCTCCGGAATGCGAGAAGCGCCATACACTCTTTTGCCTACTTGGCGAAGATCTGGACATTTCTCAACCAACTCTTCATCAACGAGATAGAATTTCTGACTTATTTTTATCTGGGGAGAGCTCTTCTGTAGATGCTTCAACTTTTCAAGAGATCTTAAAAGGGGAATTTTGAAATCGCGCGCATGTCCTTTTTCAGAAAAAACAAGCGACGGAATCCAGAGATGCTCTTGATAGATAAACGGAGAAGATGTGGGATCAAATGCTAAAAAAGACGCCTCCTCAAAGCCTAGAAAAGGGGGAAGTTTGATTTTCTTCTTACTTAAGGAAAGACCCGTTAAGCGACTTATTTCTAACTCTTTTTGGTATTTCCCGAAAAATGGGTGGATCCAGTAACTGAAGTGAGTAACTCCTCGGCTTTTTGCCCAAGACTTTAGATCATCAGCTAAACGATTAGCAGCAGAGATATCGACAAGATCTTGTCCCTGAATAACACGGGCAAAAGCTTCTTTTTGGATTTTCAGATCAAATGTGCTTTGTGAAGGGCTCATATAGTCCCCTCTATACTAAAGGAGAGATTAACAGGCTACGATTCGAGCTCATTGATTTTTTGTTCAAGCTCTTCAACGCCCTCTGTTGCCTTGTCAAAGCGAGCCTTTTCTTGGTCTAGAAGCTCACTTAATTGCAGAGATTTTTCAAAATCTAAACCAGAAGCTCCAAGGGCTTTGCGACAAACATCTACCTGCTCTTTGATTTTTGATCTTCTCTCTTTTTTCTGATCAAGAACAGTGCGATAATTCTCGAGCCTTTTGAGATCATCATCACTCAGATTCATTAAAGAAATTTCTTTTTTATCTACGATGAGGTCTTTCAAAGGCCGCAGTAAATTTTCCATCTGTTTTTTTTCTGCCTTAGAATACTCAAGCAAGCCCATCTCTTCCTCAATAGAGTTAAACTGCTTCTCAATCGCTTCTAAATCCATGGCTTCCCCGTCGAAGGAAAGCGTATAGATGCGATCCTTAATCTCGGAGCTCTTTTCCCTTTTTAAACGGAGCCTTTCTTTTTCAGCTTCCTCAAGATCTCGCATTTTTTTCTCTTGGGCTTGCGTGTGAGGGAGACGCATTGCAGCAAAGGCCTCTCGTAAAAGGCGAATATCTTCTCTATCGATGTAAATCGCGCGCATCTCAAGAGAAACGGTCTCAATTTCCTTATCGAGATCCTTCAGAGACATCTCTTGGGATCGCGTTTTCAAATCTTCCACCTTCGCTCGGATCGTTTCAAAAGCTTCACTCGACGCTTGCTTTTTCTCGAGAAGTGTTTTTTTGTGTTCCTTATCTAAAACCTTGATCTTGTCCCAACACTCGCTCATGCGAAGCCTTGTGCGGCTAAATACTGAGCTACTCAAAGTCACCGTTTTTGCCATTGATTGGAAAGCTTTGATCTCTTCTCTTAATGCATAATGCGGAGCCCCAACCACTTCATCTCCATTAAAATGCTTGGAAATAAAGTGATCTACATCCTTCTCAAACATAGAACTCGCTTGCTCGATCTGCTTTTTTCGGCGTGGGAAAACCTGATCACCTATCTGGGAAAGACGCTTGAAAAATTTCGTCTTAAACCGAATCCGCATCTCCGTTTTAACGATTTCTTTGCGCAAGCCGTTCAACCGACTCGCAAAAGCGTTTAGAAAATTCAATTCCTGTTGCAATTTCTCATAAAGAGAAACTTTAGGACGCACGGAATAAGGCACCTCGGGGAATTTCACACTCTCTACTTGAAGATGCTCCTCAACCTGAGAGAGATCTTTTTCAATCGCTCCGATTGCAAGGTCGATTTGCTCGATGGCAAAGGAGTTTTGTTCTTCAAGAATTTCTTTTAAGCGACGCGCCTCCTGAGTCAATTCGATATACTCTTCCCAAAGTTTGGAACGAGCGATCGAATTTACCTTTTCCTTAAACAGAGGAAGAACGAGGCGACGGGACTCCCAAAACTCCCGAAAACGGGGGCTTCCTTCCTGAGAAATCGTGCCGCGCATATAAGAAAGACCAAAAGCAATTTTCTCCTCGGGCGTCTGAAATTCACCTAACTTCTTCGTAAACTCCGCAAGTAAATCACTTGAGATCGTTTTTGCCACAGATTTCTCCCTAACTTCGGAAGCGGGTTCCTGTTGAAGAGCGTTCTTGTCGGGAGTTTCAGAAGAAGAATCCATAGTTTTCAGCCTGATTTGATAAAATTGTGTAGAAAAGATCCTGGGGATCTTACCCCGAACAACCTTTTTTTACAAGGGAGGAAAAATCTTTATAATTGAATTCAATATTCCGCTTCAATATCCTAGTAAGCTTCAGGAGAAACTTATGGAAGAATTTGTTACCTACATCATCAAAAATATGGTTGACGATCCAGAGCAAGTCGACGTCCGTAGCCTCGCCCAAGAAAATGGGATTCTTGTTGAAATTCGCGTAGCTCCTGAAGACGTAGGCAAGGTTGTGGGTCGCAAGGGAAATGTGATCCGTTCTCTTCGAACGCTTGCAATGTCGATCGGTGCCAGACTCGGCCACCGCGTCCGTCTAGAAGTCGTTCAGTAATTCTTCGAACCCTGCTTATGACAACATTCTCTAAACACCCAGCCCCTTCAAAAGAAGAAGTTCCTTTTAAAACATCAAAAAAAAGGGTCATTGTAATTGCCGGGCCAACAGCTGCCGGGAAAACAAAGCTCTCCCTTGAGCTTGCGCAGGCAATTGGTGGAGAAATCCTCTCTGCAGATTCTTGCCAGGTCTACCGGGGAATGGATATTGGAACAGCAAAAGCAACGGATGAAGAAAGGGCTTTGATTGCCCACCATCTCGTTGATATCTGTGAGATTAATGAGGCCTTTAATGTCGCCCAATTTGCAGAAAGGGCGAAAGAGGAACTCACTGGCATCATCTCTCGGGAAAATGTTCCCATTATCGTTGGAGGGTCGGGGTTCTATATCCATGCTCTTCTCTACGGACCTCCAATGGGGCCCCCATCAGACAAGAAGGTGCGAGAAAATATTGAAATCCAGATGGACAATCTGGGGCCTGAATTTCTCTATCAAAAGCTGCAAAATCTGGATCCCGAATATGCAGCCACAATCTCAGACAAAGATCGCCATAAAATCGTAAGAGCGCTGGAGATTATGTCTCTATCTGGACAAAGAGTGAGCGATTTCCCAACACCGAAAAGCCTTTGTGAGCATGATTATGATTTTCGTTGTTGGTTTATTTATCCAGATAGAAAGATCCTCTATTCCCGCATTGAAATGCGCTGCGAAGAGATGATTACAGACGGCTTTCTTGATGAGGTGCGCAATCTGTGCGAAAAAGGGCTTCGAGAAAACTCTTCTGCATCACAAGCGATCGGATATCGCCAAGCAATTGAATTTCTCAACTCTCCCCAAACAGGAGCCGACTTTGAAACCTTCAAAACAAAATTCAAAAAAGCAACGCGTCACTTTGCAAAAAGACAGTTTACTTGGTTTCGTAAAGAGCCCCTTTTTCGCTGGTTAGACACAACTGAACATTCTGAAGAACGAATGAAAGAGCTGATCCTTCAAGACTTTGAGCAAGGATCCACAAACACGTGAGGCTTCTTCAATCTCGATCTCTTCAAATCTGCATTTTGATCGCTTCATATCTCCTCATAGCTTCCCATCTCCCCAACTGGGCACATGCGTCTCTTTACACCGTGAGCATGTTCATCAAAGATCTTCTTTTGTGGATGCTTCCAATTACAGTGAGTCTTTTTATTGCTCATGCAATTGCCTCATTTGAAAAAAAAGCGTTTCTGTTTCTCCTTAGCCTATTTCTATTTGAAGCCATTTCCAACACGTGTAGCGTGTGGTACGCGTATGGATGCGCCCATCTTGCAAAGGGATCTATCCCCATATTTCAAACGGAAAGCCTTGTAAACCCACTTGAACCTCTCTTTAGACTTCCTCTTCTAAAACCTTCCTGGTGGAGTGCAGACAAAGGAACCATGCTTGGAATCGTCCTCGGCCTTGCCGCGACATTTTTTCCATTAAAAAGCGTAATTACTCGGGGCAAGACCGTGGTTGAAAAAATTCTCACCTCATTTTTTGCGCGTCTTATTCCCCTATTCGTTTTAGGCTTTGTGGCGCGGATGTATAAAATGAAGCTGCTTTCTAGCGTTGCTTTTGAGTGCGCAGATCTTCTCCTTCTTCTCTTTGCTTCTCTTGCGGTCTATATCTGCTTTTTATTCTTGCTAGGTGGTGGCCCCAATACACCATCCTTTTTACAACGAATCAAAAACCTTCTTCCCGCAATGGGACTGGCATTTAGTTCTGGATGTAGCCTTTCTACAATGCCTTGGACAATTTCTGGAACTGCGAAAAATTTAAACGACCCCGAACTTGCAAAAGGCGTGATTCCTGCAACGACAAATATTCAGCAGGTGGGCGATTGCATTGTGAACGGATTTTTTTGCTTTATCATCTTCTACTACTTCAATGGCTACACAGTGGATCCAATGACTTGGCTTTCGTTTAGTGTCGTGTTTATTCTTGCAAGGTTTGCAACAGCGGCTGTTTTGGGGGGAGCCATTTTCCTCATGCTTCCTATTTATGAAGCCTATCTAGGATTCACCCCTGAAATGATTGCACTGATTCTTGCTTTCAATGTCCTTTTAGACCCTCTTGTGACCTCGTCAAATGTGATCGCAAATGGTGCTATGTGCAGGGTGTTTGAGAGATACTGGAATAGGATTCAAGCACGACCTCGTTTGCAAGCTCGTTAACTTTACGCCCTTTTCCCCATAAATACATAACGAGTGTGTGCCTTTCTTCCTTAACTGGAGCAACTGCGTGAAACGAATAGGGAGTGATCTCAAAACAGACGCCAAAGTTCTTGCTATAGGGGAACTGCTTTAAGGCCTTCCTGGTATATTTCGACTCAAAAAAAGAAAGCTCTCCCCCATCTACAGGTTTTTCAGAAAACTGAAAGATAAAACGAACATTTTCATGGCCCATTTCGGGAAGCGTATAATCGTTATGTATACCAATTGCGTCTGAAGTGATGAGCTTATGTGCTGCGAGACGTATCTTGTTTTGTAGGGGGAATCCAAGGTTTTTCTCTAGTGTCTCTTTAAACGGAAAGAAAAAGGCCGGATCATACAAAGATGCAAGCGCATGAGTATCCTTTGGCTGAACAAACGACTCATACTGCTCGTAAAAGCTTTCTTCCTTTCTTACCCAAGGAACATCAGAGAACGCTTCCTTCAAGAGGCCGTAACTCTCCTCTGAAAAAACGTCCTGAATAGAGAAAAAGAAAACCCGATCCTTGTAAGAAAAGTCTTTTTTACACTGTCCTAATTTTGGAGCCCTCGAGGAGCGCGTTGAGCAATTTTCCATCTCCCCCTACACCGTTTAGCGGCCTCTGCCGTAACTTTTGCTCTTATTTGAAAACTCTCTAGGTCTGCTAGAGGGTCCCTTAGAACTTGTATTTGGCCTTCTTTTTGGCGCTGTTTGGCGACCATGAGAAATCGGTTGCGCTTTGATCGAAGGATCTGGCTGAAAATTTGGGATCACAACTTTAGGGATTTCTTGTTTCAGTAGGCGCTCAATATCTTTTAAATATTGGTGTTCATCGATACACACTAAAGAGACTGCCTCACCTTTATTGCCAGCACGACCCGTTCTACCAATGCGATGGACATAGTCTTCCGACACATTGGGAAGATCAAAATTGACAACGTGCGGTAATTGGTCAATGTCCAATCCCCGAGCTGCAATGTCTGTAGCTACAAGAATACGCACTGTCCCTTTTTTAAAGCCCTCTAAAGCTTTAGTCCGTGCAGCTTGGCTTTTATTGCCATGGATTGCAACAGCGCTTATCCCATCGTTTTCTAGCTTACCCGCAAGGCGATTGGCGCTATGCTTTGTACGCATAAAGACAAGAACTTGTTGCCAGTTATTTTTTTTAATTAGAGAAGACAAAAGCTCCGTTTTCCGCTTACTGTCAACTGGATGAACAACCTGGGCAATGGCATCGACTGTTGAGTTGGCGCGGGCAGCTTCGATCATCTTAGGAGAATTGAGTAAACCGCTTGCAAGTCGTTTGATCTCTTCTGAAAATGTGGCAGAAAAGAGCAAGTTTTGCCTTGATGGTGGAAGGAGCTTCAAAATGCGGCGAATATCGTGAATAAATCCCATATCCAACATCCGGTCTGCTTCATCCAAGACAAGAATTTCAATCTTGGAAAGCTTTACAATTTTCTGACTGACGAGATCGAGAAGTCGACCAGGAGTTGCGACAATAATATCAACCCCCCGACTCAAGGCTTTCACCTGACTTTTAATGTTTACCCCACCAAAAATGACCGTGGATTTCAGTGGTAAGTGCTTCCCCATCTCGGCCACACTTTCCTCAACCTGAGCAGCAAGCTCCCTTGTTGGCGTTAAGATGAGAGCTCTTACCCCGCCTGAAGAAGGACTCTCCATAAGATTTTGGAGCATTGGAAGGGTAAATCCCGCCGTCTTACCAGTGCCAGTTTGAGACGCTGCGAGCAAATCGCTTCGCTCAAGAATCAGCGGAATCGCTTTTTCTTGGATTGTAGTGGGACTCGAATATCCCTTCTCTTCTATTGCTCTGAGCAACTCAGGAAGTAAGCCAAATTTTTTGAATGCCATTTTTTATATTTCTCGGTAGTTGGCTATAAAGAAAAATTTGACTTTACTAGCCTGTAAATTGATATTGCAGATGCGTACTATACATCAAAAAAGAAAAAATGCACAACAATTACTGGCAAAGTAATTAATCAGTGTCTCCTGGGGAGACACTGATTAATTCATTCGCCAGCTATTCGGCCAAAATTCACCGAAAAAGATAATTCTCAACCTCCATTAACTCACTCGAGTTAATT
>CBDUSP010000014.1:0-28793 GCA_965370365.1 uncultured bacterium
ATCAAAATCTGCCCTAAAAACCATCGAAAACCTTCGATAAAGCAATTGATCAGTGCCTCCCTGAGGAAATCCTTCCCCCCGGCTTTTGGGTGTTTGTAGTTCGTAATTAATTGCTTTTGTTGTGTTTATGCGTAATTAACTGTAATTAGTTGATTAATTAAATAATTAATTATAGAATCACAAATGGGAGAGAAAGAGAAACAGGACTAAGCTTACGACGCTAAGTTTGAGAGTTTTTAACTCTGATTCCTTAAATCTCTTTCCTCCCTATTTTTTTATCCAAGAGGAAGGGCCCCCAAGTGAAGCGCATTCGATATTTGGTTTTTTTCTTTTTTGTTCTCTGCGCATCGCCTCTTACGTGTTCCCAGAATTCCCTCCACATGCACGATATTTCGCGCATTATGGAGAGATTTTTTGCCCTTCACATTACAAATGACGAACTCAATCCGGCCATTGTCCGTAGGTCGATGAAAATTTATATAGAAAATTTTGATCCCGAGCGCGTCTACCTTTTAGAGAGCGAGGCTGCTCCCTATCTCCATATTAGCGATCGAAAAGCACTTGAGATCCTCAGTCGATTAAAAAAGCACGATTATTCCGATTTTATTGCGCTCAACCAACTGATCCAAAAGTCGATCCTTCGCGCGGAGACGATGCGAAAAGATCTCGTTCCACAAATGGTGCGCTCAGATCACGACTCAGAGCCCAGCTATACAGGGGTATCTTCTCACTTTGCGAGATCAGAAGAGGAACTCTCTCAAAGACAGCAAAACAGGATGAGCCGTTTTTTTGCGTTTCACCAGGCGCGCTCAAATCTCGATACAGCAGAGAGACGGGGGAAAGTTTTTATGCTGTTTGAAAAAAAGGTGAGAAGAGGGGAGTACAGCTATCTTTTCTTGAACCAGGACGGTCAGACGCTTTCTCAGGGACAAATTGAACATCTGATGGCAGTTCGCATTCTAAAGTCTTTTGCAAAGAGCCTAGATACGCATACATCTTTTTTTAGTCCCGAAGAGGCCTCCGAAATGCGCATGGGCCTTGAAAAACAGTTCAACGGCGTTGGGGTGATTCTCTCTGAGGGAGTCGACGGGATCATGATCGCAGATCTCATTGAAGGGGGCCCGGCGCAGCAATCTGGAAAAATTCAAGTCAATGACTTCCTCGTAGAGATCGATCGCACGCCTGTTCAGTCTGTCTCTTTTGAAGAAGTGATGGAAATTTTAAAAAAGAAGGGCCGAGAAGAGATCGTTTTAGGCTTTAAGCGGATTGATCCCGCGTCGCAAACAGAGATTTTTTATCGCGTTCCTTTAAGAAAACAGCCGATTGTGATGAATGATGAGAGAATTCAAACGGGAATCGAGCGTACAGCAACTGGCATCATTGGGAAAATTTCTCTCCATTCTTTCTATGAAAGTGGATCAGGCGCGACGAGTGAAAGAGATATTAAGCAAGCGATTCGCTCTTTTAGAGAAAAGGGGAACCTAGAGGGTCTTGTTTTAGACTTACGAGAAAACTCTGGCGGCTTTTTATCGCAAGCAGTCAAAGTTGCGGGCCTTTTTGTCGCAAATGGGATTGTTGTGATCTCAAAGTACGGTAAAGGGGAAACTCATTTCTTAAGAAATATCTCAGGAAAAAGCTTCTATGGGGGTCCACTTGTTGTTTTGACCTCAAAAATGTCTGCCTCTGCAGCTGAGATTGTGGCGCAAGCCCTTCAGGATTATGGGGTTGGAATCGTTGTTGGCGATACAAGAACCTTTGGGAAGGGCTCCATCCAATATCAAACAATCACAGATCCGTCCGCTGATATGTTTTTCAAGGTCACTGTGGGCAGATACTACACCGTATCTGGAAAAACCCCACAAGTTGAGGGAGTCATCGCAGATATCGTTGTTCCAACGCAATATGCTCCTTACAACATTGGCGAAAAGTTCTTGGAATATCCGCTTCCTCCAGATCGTGTAGAGGCGGTCTATGTGGACCCGTTAAGTGATTTGGATCCTCGTACCAGACGGATTTTTGAAGAGAGATACATGCCCTATTTGCAAAGGTCAGTCGGTTTCTGGAAACACAACATGTCCACTCTAAAGGCAAAGAGTGCAAAGCGACTAAGCGCGAGTCCTGCTTTTCAGGCGCTTATCAAGCATCAAGAGACTGTTCGTGCTCGTCTTAAGGGAATTCCCGTGAACACGGTAGATGAGCCGATTCAAAACGATATGGACGATCCGCAGATGCAAGAGGCTGTTTATATTGTCGAGGACATGATTCAGCTAGAAGAGACCCAAGTTTCTAAAGGGAAAGAGCTTCTTCCAACTGGATCTTAGCTATTCTCAGTAGGTGCCTGCTGAACAGACAAACGTATGGGAACTATCTGTTGTGTGAGGTTGCCCTGTTGATCACGCGTAGTGAGGCGAGCTGTGCCTTCCTCGTTAAGTTTCGTCTTGATGTTTGGGCGTGTTTTGCAAAGGGAGCAGCTTAGAGCGCTGGTTTGAAGAGATTCGGGACAAACTAAGACAACCCTGTAAACAATCTCTTCGAATATGGGCGGTTCGTTGTTTATTGCAGCGACGGTATTATGAAAGTCTTGGGAAGATGTGCTCAATGAAGTTCTTGCTCTAGTGGGGTTTGAGGATATGACGTTTCCGTTTTGTGATTTTTCACAGTAAGAGGTTACTGATGCAATGAGACTTTCTCTCCATATAGTTTGTGCCCGAACTTTGAGTTGACTTGCTAAGCAAGGGACGCATTGTGCATGCATTGACTCGTTGCAGAAGGACCGTAATGGCAAAGCTTCATCATGACAAATTAGACACGATTGATTTATGATTGTTGTTGCTGATTGTTGTGTGGTGAGTGTGGCGCCAGTCTTGATGTTGGAGAGTTGGTTCGTATCGTGATCCGTCTGATTAAATACTGTGATTGGTATATTTTCTATGCGTATTGTTAGGTCTTTTAATCTCGGTTGCATAATTAGTTGACAGGTATCTACTAAGCTCACAGTCATCCCTGTAATATTTAGGCTTCCTGGACATTGCAAAGCTAAGATGGTGGTACCCACCGTCGTGAACACAGACAGTCCCAGTTTCATAGTATCACTCATCCTGTCATCTGAGGCGAATTTCACGACCGCATTGCACTCTGATTGCTCTAATATCTGCGTTTCCAACGCTTGTTCATGATATGCTGCTCCGGCGTCTCTTAAGAGAGGAATAATCAAGCCCGCTGCACCGAGTCCTCCCACTAGGTGTCGGATGTTTTGATCGCGATCTTTTGATTGCGCCCCAAGATAAAGAGCTCCCAGACAGGCTAAGGGCGTAAGAGCTCGTTGCATAGTGTCATACTTGTGAAAGGTATGCTCTCCACAAGCTCGTTCTTGCTGATCTTGTGCTCTCAGACTGGCTGTATCGGGATGTGTATTGCGAGTAGGGACGAGGAATGTTGTTTGTAGTAGAGAACTTACAAAGGGAGCTACAGTCACGGCCGCCATTGCAACAGTGTTAGCAGATGGCGTGAGGGAAGAAATTAGGGATTGTGTGCTGGTAGAAGAGGCTATACTCATACTCTTTGTCCTTAAGTGAGATTTTAAACGGGTTCAAATCTAGTATTTGCAATTCCGTCTAAAATAGAATTGTTTTCGGTATATATTTTACATGATATTTAGTTGTTTTGTCAAGATAGTTATATCCCTAAATAATCGCAAAACTTGGAGTTTGACGGGACAAACAATAGAAAAATTTTTATTAGGATAGGTTCAGACAAGCGCCTTGTCATTTTTCCCCCGTTGCGATATCCCGGAAGTATGAGGCGTTTTGCTTTTTTTGTTCTTCCTGTTCTTTGCCTGTTTTCTCAAGAGACGGCATCTCCTCGGCAAGTTGCCAAGGAACTCGAAGAGGCTCAGACCCAGTTTAATCGAGCCAAACAGATGTTTAACCCATGGTATACGGGCCCTTTAATTACCCCAGCCCCTGGAATGATGCCCCCCGGTAAAGGAAATATTCAGCCCTATTTATTTTTTGAAGGCACCTACGCCACCTTCAATAAAAATCGCAAGTCGGTCTCTTTGCCCCATAATAAATATTTTATTGAACTCACCTCAGGCATGGCGTTTGGTATTACCGACTCCGTAGATTGCGGGGTGACCCCTTCTGCCATAGTAAACCGGCAAAAAGGACAAACAGGGGGCGGGTTTAACGATTTGACTGCCAATCTTGGTTTTTTAATCACCCCCGAGACGCTCTATATTCCCGGAATGAAATTTACAATCACAGAAACCTTCCCTACTGGAAAATATAACAACCTGAGCCTCAACGGGTTGGGTCTTGACTCGACAGGCGGTGGATCGTATCAGACAGAGTTTGGGTTTGCGATTGCAAAGCTCCTTTGGTGGTTTTATGAGCATCCGGTGAAATTGCGCTATTTTGTTGGATATACGGTTGCAACCCCGGTCCATGTAAAAGGGTTTAATACCTATGGCGGGGACATCACAACGCGCGGCACCGTTCATCCAGGCAATACGCTTGCAACCGATTTCGGTATAGAGTGTAGTCTTACGCAACACTTAGTCTTGGCCCTTGATACTGTCTACACAGCTCAAAATAGAACGAAATTTAATGGGAGCACGATCTCTCCTGTAGGTGGAGGCTATAATGACAACCTAAGCTTTGCCCCTGCAATTGAGTACATTTGGAGCCCAGACTTAGGGATCGTCTTCGGTTCCCAATTCTCCGTTTATGGACGTAATAGCGCGAACTTCGCAAACGGTCAGTTTAGCGTGACTTATACGTGGTAAGCAGGGTCAAGTACTTCACAGATTTGGAACCGATTCCCATCTCGATCGATCATCGTCTGCATTTTTACGTGATTTGGAACTTCTAACACATCGCCTTCCATCTGCGCGCCTTTTTCCAACATAGACGCTTTTGTCTCATCGAGATTGTCTACAGTAAACGTCACAACAGCATTGCTTCCCGCTTTTATTTTCTCATGATCGTTTTCTTGAGCAATTCCTAGGATGGCCCCACCATCAGAACCTTGAAGCTCTGCCCACCCATAGTCCTCATTGAGCTCCATGAGTTTTAGACCAACGATTTCTGTGTAATATTGCACTGCAGACTTGATATCTTTCACAACGATCCAGCTTAAACCAACTTTCATATGATTCCCTCCAAAAGGAAAGGAGTGTAACAAAAAAAGCTATTCTTGTGGAGCATTATAGGGAGCAGGTTCGGTAGCTTTTGCGGTTCGCTTTTCTTGGATTAATTTATGCAAGAAGGGCCTTAGGAAAAAGAGGACCACACTTACAAAGATAGCGCTTAAAGCAAGCTTTAAAAAAACAGAACTATATCCCGCATTTGTCACAAGTGGGCTTTTTATATCGAGCTTTCCAAGAGCCTCTTGCGAAAAGTAGTTTGAAAGAGTGGCTGCGACCCCAGTAACCATCAGCCAGGCTCCCATAGCAAGGGCCTGTAATCTCGAAGGGATTAATTGGCCAATCATCGCATACCCAATAGGCGAGATAAACAGCTCCCCAACGCTTTGGAATGAGTAGGACCCGAGGATCCACCAAATTGAAGAGTAGCCTTCAGGATTTGCGTAGTGGATGCCGAGTGGAAGAAGCAGAAATCCTGCCCCAATTAAAAAAAGAGCGGTTGTGAACTGGAATGGAAGCGATATTTTATAGCCCCTTTTTCTAAGGCGTACATTGATTGCTGCCAAGATAGGCCCCCCAAGAATGATGATCAATGTGTTGGTGTTTTGTAACCATTGTGGAGGAATTTGGTGTCCAAAGAGGATGTGATTTACGTTGCGCTCATAAAAGAGCGTAAGACCCATAGGAGCCATTTGATACAGCGTCCAGAAGATCAAACTGCTGATCGCCAAGACAAGAAAAGCGCGGATTTTTTTTGCTCTTTCAGGAGAGGCTTCTTTCCAAGAAAAATAGATAAAACAAAGGGCGATCACAATTCCGCCAAGCATGATAAGCTCATTCGAGACACTTACATGTCTTAGAAGGAAGGTGAGCGTAATAATCAGGGCACAGACGAGAACCAATGCGAAAAACATACGTCTTGGGCGACGTTTGCTTGCACTGAAGTGCGTATCCTTATCAGCTAGAAACTTCCAGTTAAGAATGGTAAGAATAAAGGAAATCAGACTTCCCAGTGAGGCAAAGATAAACAGGGCATGGAAATTTTTCTCGAGCTGGAAAAAACCGCTGACTGTAAAGCCAATTAAAAAGCCAAGGTTCATTCCGCTATAATTCCAAAGAAACGCAGATTCTCGCTTTTTGTCATGAGAGTCAAAGAGTTGCGTCAGCATGCAATTGATACAAATTACATTTAAGCCACAGCCAGAAAGAAATACAGAAACGCCTAAAATTAATGACTGAAAAGTTTCAATGGAAATAATGAGAGCTCCACATGCTTGTAAAATCATCCCAAGCATAAAAAGGCCTCGGTAACTTAAAAGCCTTCCTCCGATATAGCCACCCAAAAGGTGCAAGGCATAGTTGAGGGCGATAAAGCCCCCAGTTAGGGCAATTGCTGAGTGGGATTCTAGATGCAAACCTTGCGTCATATACAAGACAAGGCTCGAGTAGAGAACGCTAAATCCTAGCGTTGAAAATGTTTGCATGAAAAGAAGGGCTCGTTGCCCTCTTTGTGTTTTTTCGTCGTAGTTCATCGTTATTCCTGGGCGTTATAGGGCGCTGGTTCTGTAGCTTTTCTGGTGTCTTTTTCTTGGATGAGTCTGTGTAGAAAAGGGCGTAAAAAGAACAAAATACACCCCGCGACGATGGCAAGTAGCGCTAGCTTGAGAAATGTTTTGCTGTAGGTTGCGTTTGTGCCCAGTGGGTTTTCTACTGTAAAAGATCCAAGAGCTTTTTGGGAGAAGTAGTTCGCAAGAGAGGCTCCAATTCCCATGACAAAAAGCCAAGTCCCCATTGCAAGTGCCTGCAATTTTTTAGGCATTAGCTGCCCCACCATTGCAAAGCCAATTGGAGAGATTAAAAGCTCTCCAACGCTTTGTATGGCATAGGATCCAATAATCCATCCAATCGAAGAATATCCCTTTGCGTCCGCAAAGTAAATCCCGACGGGAAGAATCAAAAATCCTAGGCCAATCAAGAAAACAGCTGTTGTAAACTGGAAAGGAATGGTGATTTTATGGCCTCTTTTTCTAATGGCTCTGTTGATAAACACAATAGTTGGCCCCCCGAGGACAATCACGATGCTGTTGATGTTTTGCATCCATTGAGGAGGGATTATGTAGCCAAAAAGATGGCGATCTACGTTGTGTTCGAAAAAGAGAGTGAGCCCCATTGGGGCCATTTGGTAGAGACTCCAAAAGATGAGGCTTGTAATCGCTAAAATGAGATACGCGCGCATTTTTTTTGCGACAGTTTTAACGCGTTCTTGCCAAGCAAAGAAGACAAAAAGAAGAAAAATCCCGATTCCTGCAAGGCGAATCAGGATGTTGGATAGGTGCGCATACCTTAGCAAGAAAGTAAGCGCAAACATGACACTCAGAATAATAAAACTTGCAAGCTTGATGCATTTTTTTTTGTCTTTGCTCTTGATAAAGGTAGTTCCCTTGTCTTTCAGCAGTTTCCAGTTGATAAGGGCCAGAGAAAAAGCGAGGAGACTTCCTATGGAGGCGACGAGGAAAAGATCGTGGAAATTTTTATGGAGTTGAAACAATCCACTGACGCTATAGCCGATGAAAAATCCCAAGTTCATTCCACTATAGTTCCAAAGGAAGGCCGATTCGCGTCTTTTGTCATGAGCGTCAAAAAGTTGGGTGAGCATGCAGTTAATACAGATGACGTTTAGACCGCACCCTGTTAGGAAAATAGAGCATCCTAAAATAAGCGATTCAAAAGAGAGAAAAGCAATGATAAAGCAGCCAATAGCCTGGAAAATCATTCCTATGGCAAAAAGGCCGCGATAGCTGAGAAATCTTCCTCCGATGTAGCCGCCTAAAATATGCAAAGCAAAGTTAAAAGCGATGAACTCTCCGGTAAAGGCAATCGCGTAACGAGAGTCTAACTTGAGGCTTTGAGTTGTATAGAGAACGAGTGTTGAGAGCAAAATGGCGAATCCCATAATGGAGAACATTTGCATGGAGAAAAGGGCTCTTCTCCCGCGGAGGACTTCTGAATCATAGCTCATAAGTCTTTCGATAACAGACTGGAGTAATAAATTAAAGAACTATAGAATCCCATTTTTGTTATGAAATACGTGATTTGCCTTCTCTTACTTTCTTGCTTTGCGCCAACGGGGTTGTGCAACAACCCCGTTGGCGCAAGCTCGGATCTTTCTTCTTTTGTAAATAGAATCGGAGTGATGATGGCTGGAATCAATTATTATGCTCCTGGAGTTCTAGGAGATAAAGAACGATGAAAACACGTCTTTTAAATGGAGCTTTTTACGGTCTTGCCTGGTTTGTCATCGTCCATTTTGGAGTCAAAGGATCTTTTTGGATCCCCTTTTCCACGTTCGCTTTAAGCTATGCCGCTCAAATATATCTCTTTTCAAAGAGCGATAGAAATAGCCTTCTTGTTTCCGGTCCTCTTTCAGTTTACTCCCTTGGCTTAGGCCTTATTCAAGAACTGCTCTTTGTTCACTTCTCTTTACTTAGCTATCCAGGTCAGGGATTGTTCCCTCCTTTTTGGCTTCTTTGTCTCTATCCTCTTTTTTCCCTCATCTTAAACTCTGCGCTTTCCTTTTTAAATCGCAGCCTTCTTCTCGCATTCGTGTTTGGTGGACTTGATGCCTTACCTTCGTATTTCTCCGGAGAAAGAATGGGGGCAGTTACGTTTAGCGCCTCGAAGCTCTATCCAATTGCATTCATTGCTTGGGGGGTTTTCACAGTTCTTTTAATTGTTTTGAACCGAAAGTTAGTTACTCTACAAGAAAAATACAGCCAAGCAAAAGAGCCAATTACGGTGTTTTTTGATGGAAGTTGTCCTGTTTGTGCAGGGGAGATGGAATCTCTAAAGAAAAGAGAGCAGACAGGAAAAATCATTTACAAAGCTCCCAAATCGGAGGAAGAGCTAAGGAAACTAACTACGCAGTTTACCTACAAGGAATCGATGGAGAAGATCCATGCAATCAAAGCAAATGGAGAAATCTTGAAAGGAACGGATGTGTTAGCTGAGCTTTATGCAAGAACGAACCTGCCATCTTTTGCAATTTGGTTGCAGGCGCCCATTTTCCGACAGATATTCATTGGTTGCTACGCCCTTTGGGCGAGATTCCGCATTCGCCACTAGAGAAAATTCGATTTTGGACCTCGCCAATTTTTAAGTGTTTTGTTAAGGAGACACTGATTAATTGCTTTGTCCGGGCTTTTCGATGATTTTTCGGCGAGTTTCGGTTTTTTCCGAACGAACCTAAACTTTTGCAAGTTAGTGAGTTTGGTAAAATCCGAAAATCGCCAAAAAGCACGAAAAGAGCGGGTGAATGAATTGATCAGTGTCTCCTTAAAAATTGGCACATGGAAAAATCGACAGAGAGCTATTCCAGTCAAAATATTTCATCGCTTTTCATACGTGGATTAAAGGATGGAATTTCGATTGACAAAAAATCTTGTATGGATAAGAATGTAGGAAAAAGACAACATTTACCGACGTTACTATCCATGAATGCAAGACAGAAAGCTATAAAGCTCTTTAAAGAGAACCAAGGACTTCTTCGGACAGCCGAAGCAATACGTTTAGGTATCCACCCTCGTATTATTTATCAGCTGCGAGATGAAGGAGTATTAGAGCGTTTAGCTAAAGGGGTTTATAGACTCGTTGAAGTTCCTGATTTCTCTGAGCCTGATCTTGTTCTTGTTTCCAAAAAAATCCCTCATGGCATCATATGCTTGATTTCGGCTCTGGCTTATTATGAAATTACTACGCAGATTCCGCACTTTGTTTATGTTGCAATTCCAACGAAATCAAGACAGTCTAATTTGGACTATCCACCCATCCGCTACTTCTATTACTCAGAAAAAGTTTACAACACTGGTTGTGAAACCATATTCGTTGGAGGGTATCCAGTCAAAAT
The DNA here is from genome assembly GCA_965370365.1 of uncultured bacterium. Classification (GTDB taxonomy): domain Bacteria; phylum Chlamydiota; class Chlamydiia; order Chlamydiales; family SM23-39; genus DAIDHZ01. The sequence goes on from CBDUSP010000014.1 coordinate 10,050, forward strand.
TTACAATATCGAAAAAACCTTAGCTGATTGCGTTAAGTTCCGAAATAAAATTGGCATGGATGTTGTCATCGAGGCATTGAAGATGTACTGGCAACGCAAAGGAACCAAAATCGATAAATTATATGAATACGCAAAAGTGAATCGAGTTGAAAAGATCCTTCAACCCATCATGGAAACCATAGTGAGCCAATAGAAGTGGAGAAAGTTAAAAAAAATCTAGACGAGTCAATCTATAGCCGATTAAAAAAGGTTGCAAGACAGAGGAAAAGACCCGTTCAAGAAATTCTGAAATATTATGCAATGGAACGCTTTTTATACCGTTTAAGTATGTCCACACATCAAAATACTTTTTATTTAAAAGGTGGTTTGATGTTAATGGCCTGGAATCCTATGAGTCATCGAGCTACAGTGGACATCGATTTTCTTGCGAAGACTTCCAATTCTATAGAAAATTTGCAGAAGATCATCAACACTGTTTGTGGGATCGAGGTTGTTGCTGATGGTGTGAGATTCGCTCCCGAAACGTTAAAATTATCGGAAGCTCAGTTAGAAGCAGAATATCATGGAGTCAGTGCCACTTTTTCAGCGCAATTATTCACTGCAAAACTTCCCATGCGCATAGATTTTGGATTTAGCGATACTATTTTGCCTCGTCCAGCTGTAGTCAAGTACCCCACCCTCTTAGACCTTCCTGCTCCAGAACTAAAGGGATACACACCTCAAACATCAATAGCAGAGAAATTTGAGTCTATTAAAAAGAGATACCTGGAAGAAGCACACCTTCATTTAGATGAAGTCATTTTAGTTGGACACTCCATGGGAGGAATGGTAGCTGGGCAATACGCTGTCAACTCTTCCTCAGGTGTGTCTGTTAAAGCAATTGTTTCGCTAAATACTCCTTGGAAAGGATCGTGGCTTGCAGATCTAATCTTCAACCCTTCATCTAAACCAGGAGCAGCGTTTATCCCCGACAATCAAACAAGCAAGGCTCTACGCGAAAAATTGATGCAAAAAGAAAGAGAAGGCTCTTTAAAACTCTTTACTGTTTCCAGTTCTCTTGATCCCATGGTTAGACCTGAATCAAGCTCACTAGATCTATGTCCAGAAAATCAAATATTTTCAAAAGTCCAGGATCATTACTCAGCAATGATTGACCCCTGGTTAGCAGGAGATATCAGAGATAAATGGATTATTCCAATTCCGTCTAAAAACCTTTCTTCGCAATAAGAATAATTAGTTAAGATATTAATATTGAAGGCGTTATAATTTTTAGCAAATAATTTGTTTTTGAAATTGACTTTCATTCTTAAAATGTTGTAAACTCTTTATAAACTTTGAGAGAAACACATGCAATCTTGCTTTGATGCGTTTATGGATTTTGCGTCCAAAATGACTATTACAGAACCAGCTTTCACTCGAGGGCCTGGCTTCTGGACGCAACCAACTAATGAAAAAATAAAAAGTATTTTTGGGGATTTAACCAATATCAACAGCCAAAGAGAAAATTGGTACTCAGTAACCCCCTACATTGGGGAATTTTGGTGCACAGTTTCTAATTTGGGATTTCTCTATGTTGGCATTAAACACGGGTCTCCTGAATTACTTTTCGCTGGGACTGCCTCAATTGTAAGCCACACTATCCCCAAACAATGGTTACTTACAGTTGATAAGATCGGTGTTCTCGTAGTTGCCTCTAAAGTCATTAGAGAGAGACAAGTTTTGAAAGAACATCCATGGCTACTTTTACCCGTTGCTCTTGCAGGAATCATTAATTTCTCTGACGCCTATTTAGCAAGACAATATGGTCAAACCTGGCCACATGTAGTGTGGCATCTTTCCTCAGCTTTATTTGCTGATATGTTTTTAAGGTATGTCAAATAAAATTGAGCTAACATTAACCCCCTTTCCAAAATCAAAAAAGCGGCGCTTTAAACTCGTCGAAATGAAAAAGCACCTGTGAGTGTAACCCTAAGTGCTCCATTTAAAAAGACTCCGGGTGCAAGATTCGAACTTGCGACCAATGGATTAACAGTCCTGGGAAACCGCTTCCCAGCATTGACTTGAATTTCCCTCAATCAACCAATATCGTCAAATTCTACAAGGAATCGATGGAGAAGATCCATGCAATCAAAGCAAATGGAGAAATCTTGAAAGGAACGGATGTGTTAGCTGAGCTTTATGCAAGAACAAACCTGCCATCCTTTGCGATTTGGTTGCAGGCGCCCATTTTTCGACAAATATTCATTTGTTGCTACGCCCTTTGGGCGAGATTCCGCATTCACCACTAGAGAGAATTCGATTTTGGACCTCGCCAATTTTTCAGGAGATATTGAACAACTCATTTGCTCTCGCTTCGGTAAAATGAGTGGTTCAGTATTTCCTCAAGATCATTTTTCCTCTGCGAGGTATTTAATATAGAATAAAAGAGGAACGGTCACTTCATCATATTCCCTTTCATCCTCAATCATTTTTATTCACCCCTAAATAGGAATTTTTCAGGATGATACGAAAAATCGGTTCTTAGAAAGCGATATCCGTTTTTTTCATAGAACTTTCTTAAAGCCTCTTCTCTAGTATCATTGTTAATGTCTAAAATGGTTGCTGGCAAACCAAGTTTCTTTGCGCATTGTTCGATTTTTTGCAAAAGAGCGCTCCCTATTCCACATCCCCTCCAATCTTCCGCTGCACATAACCTGTAAACATTTCCTCTTATGCCTGGGATATATAAACAACCCGTGCCTACAATTTTAAGCGCGCCTTGATCCGTTTTGACTAAAGCAACAAAAACTCTATAATTCTCACGGTCTTGAATCTGATTGTGAATATCTTCTGGTTGTGTTCGTTTTATTCCGGGCTGGTAATAATACTCTTCAACTCTTTCAAAAGAATCATTAATGACTTGTGTAATTTCAGAGGCTTGTTCAAGAGTTGCCTCTTGAATTTGATAAATAGCTGGCGGAGAGGGAATTGTGAGCATAAGGGGATTACTTGGTGATTTAGGAGATACTGATCAGTGGATCCTTTAGGTGAATGCATTTGGCCAGGACTGGAATCGAACCAGCGACACAAGGATTTTCAGTCCTCTGCTCTACCGACTGAGCTACCTAGCCAAAGAAAACTTGTGCCAAGAGTAGCGCTTTTTAAAATTTCAAGCAATCCCTGATTTGGAGATGATCAATTGTTTTGTTGAAGCAATATTTTGTCAGATCAAATCCCTTGAGGGCCCCAGCTATAGCTACTCCTTCAGCTGCCACAAAGAGTGGGAGCGTGAGAGCCATCAAGCTGGCGTGAGTCAAACGAGGAGAGAGGAAATCTGATGTGTTGTCTTTGCTGCCAAGGATGTAAGTCATCGGGATGCCCATAGTAGCAAGTGCTCCGCATAGAAATGTCGCTTGAGCAGAGAGGACCCCAGCTACTGCATATGCGGTCCCTAGGGCAACGCGTTTTGCAGGTGACTCGATAGCTTCCCCTTCATTGGCCAGTTCGAATTGCTCAGTCTGGTTATATCCTACTTCTGAAATGCCCATATTAAACTTCCTTAAGTTAAAAGTGTTTGATCTATCTAGCAAAAAGACAGCGAGGTTAGCAGGTTTTTTTCATTTCAAGCAACTGTCGATTTTGTGTTTTAAAGAAATGAATTGCTCTCAGCTTTTCTTTCTCGTAACATCGACATCTTCCAGCAGGGGATAGATGAAAATGGATCAAGAAATGGCAGAACAATCAAATGCGGTTGTTTTGAAAGAATATAGAGATCTCCTAAAAGAGATTAAGGGAAAAATCCAATCATCTCAAATCAAGGCAGCTTTGGCGGTCAACCGAGAGTTGATTGCTCTTTACTGGGAAATCGGCTCGAGGATTCTTTTAAAACAAAGGAATGAAGGTTGGGGGGCAAAGACGATTGAGACCTTAGCAAGGGATTTGAAAAAGAGCTTTCCCGATATACAGGGATTTTCTTCTAGAAATCTTAAATACATGGTCCACTTTGCCAAAGAGTATCCTGATCTTAAAATTGGGCAACAGCCTGTTGCCCAAATTCCTTGGGGACACAATATCCTTCTCCTCCAAAAACTTACGTCTTTGGAAGAGAGGCTTTGGTATGCCAATAAAACAATTGAACATGGTTGGAGTCGGAGTGTTCTCCTTCATTGGCTTGATGGTAGCTTGCACAAGAGAGAAGGAAAAGCAATTACAAATTTTCAGGCCGCGCTTTCTTCTCCACAGTCTGAATTAGCTCATCAAACTTTAAAGGATCCTTATTGTTTTGACTTTCTGACGCTAAGAGATAAACATGATGAGCAAGAGCTTGAATCAGGTCTTTTGGACCACGTTCAAAAGTTTTTGCTTGAATTAGGGGCTGGTTTTTCTTTCATTGGTCGCCAAGTTCATCTAGAAGTAGGTGACCAGGATTTCTACGTTGATCTGCTCTTTTATCACTATAAGCTTCGTTGTTTTATCGTAGTTGAGCTGAAGACGACTGACTTCAAGCCTGAATTCGCGGGAAAAATGAATTTTTATCTTTCTGCTGTAGATGACAAAATGAAACATCCAGATGATAAGCCTACTATAGGGCTCTTGCTTTGCAAGGGTAAGAATAAAGTCGTTGCAGAATATGCGCTTCGCGATATCAACAAACCCATTGGCATATCGCAATATGAAGCGAAGATCATTGAGTCTTTACCTGATGAGCTGCAAGGATCATTACCCAGCATAGAGGAACTCGAGCAAGAACTGATTGATTGAAATCAAAGTTTAGAGGGTGTTTTGAATGTCTTAAGATCAAAAACAAACGCCTCTAAAATATCTTCGAGGAGGGATTGTTTATCCCAAGGTTTATTTGTTTCATTCTTTAAGGAGGTGGCGGTCTGATCAATTTTTAAAAGATCCTCTTTTTCCATATTCACATTTAGGCCAAATCCCAGAATTACTTCGATAGAATCGGGGTTAAACGTGACTTCACAAAGAACGCCTGCAACTTTTTTTCCGTTTAGCAAGACGTCATTGGGCCATTTTAGCGTTGGCTGAAAGCCGTTTTTTTCTAACACTTTTTTTAAAGTGATGGAAAGAAGAAGGGTGAGCTCAGATACTTTTTCTCTAAAAGTAAGAGGAAGATGAAAATAAAAGGTCGCGTAGAGATTCACTCCTTTAGGAGAGAGCCATTCCCTTTGAAACTGCCCATAACCACCGGTCTGCTCTTCAGCGCTAATTAAAGTGAGCGTACTTTTTTCAAACGAAGCTCCATGCTCTTTTGCGTAAGCATTTGTTGAATCGACGCTTTCTAGAAAAACTTTTCTGACTTTCATCCCTCTGATTCTTGCACTTTTCGTGCATTTAAACGACTATAAAAGTCATGTTGGATCCTCGAGCAATATCACGCGCTGATTGGCGCATCTATCCTCTTGTGTTTTGTCTGATGACGATCAGTTTGCTCGTCATTTCTGCGATGACAGGAAGCTTTGATGAATGGGCCTCTTCGGGTTTTTGGACGGCTCTTGTAAAAAGTCAGCTCAAATGGTTTTGTCTTGGATGGCTTGTTTTTTTCTTGTCCGCCTCTTTTGACTATCGCAAACTCCGCGAGTGGAGTCTCTTTATCTATATAGGTGTTTTGATCTTGCTCGTGGGCCTTTTTTTTGTAAGCCCCGTTCAAAACGTTCACAGATGGTATCGCATTCCCGGCATTGCAAGTTTTCAGCCCTCTGAGCAGGCAAAACTTGCAATCATCATTGTTTTAAGCTGGTTTTTGGAAAGAAAGGGCAACTCTGTAGACTCGTTTCGATCCGCTCTTCAAATGGGACTCATTGTGGGTGTTCCCTTTTTATTGATATTAAAGCAGCCCGATCTTGGAACGGCACTTGTTCTCTACCCTGTCTCTTTATGTATGGGGTTTTTCGCAGGAATGCATCGAGGGGTCTTACGCCTTATGGCAGGCGGAGGCATTCTCCTCTTTGGAATTGCGGCGCTCATTTTTTCAGGCGCTCTTCCTCATGAAAAAATGCAGCCCTTTTTTACGAAGTTCCTGAAGGAATACCAATATGAGCGTCTAAGTCCAAACACGTATCACCAGAAAGCTGCGCAGACAGCCATCGCAATTGGGGGGCTTACAGGGACCGGATGGCACAAAAGTGAGTTCGCCGGCCGCAAGTGGTTACCGGCCGCTCATACCGATTCTGTGTTCGCTGCTTTTGGCGAAGAGTTTGGTATTCTGGGGCTTACATTCCTTCTGTTCCTTTTTTATGCTTTAATCTATTGTAGCTTTAAGGTGGTTGCGGTTGCAAGAGATCCCTTCGGCCGGCTGCTTGCAGCAGGTTTAGCGGCGTATCTTGCGATGCACGTCCTAGTAAATATTGCGATGATGTGCGCTCTGCTTCCGATTTCGGGAGTACCGCTTGTTTTTGTAACATATGGAGGAAGCTCTCTGTTAACTGCCATGGCGGCATTGGGGCTCCTTCAGAGTATTTATAGCAGAAGGTTTATGTTTTGATGAAAGATCACGCATTTATATTTTCTCCCGGTCTTTGGCTCGGTGAGGGCAAAATTACGATGAATATGGTCGAAGAAGAACTCTTTTTCGGGCTTAAATGGATTATTCAGGAAGGGGACTTCGCAGGGAAAGTGCGCTGTTCTCAAGAGATTCAGATTCAAGGGCTTGGGGATCATATGAATAACGAGCTTATTTTCTATGATTTTCTCTCGAAGGGCTTCCAAGTCGATATGGAAAATCAAAACGTGGGCTGTATCGTAGGAAATGGTCTCTGTGATGAGAAAATGATCGGCTGGGAGTTTCGGGATAATGCAAATTTTGAAGGGTACGAGACGTACACGCTTCAAGAAGATGGGAGCTATGTGATGAAGGGTGAGTATATCACAACGGATCAGTTTCGGACGCAAATTGAGGCGCGGATCTGGCTCCACTCAAAAGAGGTTCCGTCTTCTGATGAAATCCAAGAAAATGGGGAAGAGTTTTGAGACGATATTATCTAGGACTTTGTGTTTTTCTTTTGGCTGCATGTGCTTCCGGTGGCTCGGTGACAACTTTGCATGCTTTTTATGATGTCCCCGTTGGTGCAACCGAAGAAGAGGTGGTGTCTCAATTGGGAAAGCCCATTGCGACCTATAAGTGTGAAGATGGGTCTGTAGAATACGAGTATATTGAGCGTATTAAGGCTGGCGCGCGCAACATCACTGAGCGCAAATATTACATCCTAATCAAAGATGGAAAGGTTGTTTCAAAGGGATTGAAACGATCCTCTCCACCTGCTTATCGATTCAACAGCTACGAAATGCAAACAACGCAAAATAGCGAAGAAACTGTGTTAGATTAAGGAGACGCTGAATAACTGCTAAAAAGTGCGAAAAGATTGGGTAGATGAGTCGTTGAAGTGTCTCTTTAATTTTTCTCTATTTTTTTTGCGCTTTCTTGCTCATCAAGCAGTGTCGTAGCTCCATAGACAGTTTGTTTGCGAGAGATGCGTGCTGATTTTCCCTCTGTTGCTCAAAGGCCTGCAGTTGTTGTCGGAGCAGCAGGTTATCATTCTGGAGTTTTTTAGTCTTTTCCTGGTTTTGCTGGCTTGATGCCTTTTCCTCCTGTAGGAGCAAAGCCAGATCCGTCGCCAGTTGTTGAAGCTCCTTGTTCTTATTCATGAGTCTATTGTGTGCAGTGTCAACCTGTTTTTGCAACTCTTGTCTTTGTTGTGCAAAGTCCTCATGCTTCTTTATGGTTTTCTTCAATCCATTTATGGTTTGCTCATTCTTTTCTAAGATCTGCTTAATATATGTGGCGAGCTGTTGTCTGTTCTCTTTCATCAGCTGTATCGATTCTTCCTGTTGTTCTACGACCTTATTCAGATGTATTATCTGCTGCTGCTGTAGGACTGTCTTGTGCTGACTGCGCGAGTTGTTCAGAGCCATCAGGTTGTATGCTTGTGTTTGCGAGGAGAGTTCTGACAAGCAGTGGTTTAACTTAGAGATCCAGGGTGCGAGCACTGTGTGCGGGTGTGTGTTTATACTCTCTGCAGAAGATATCATCTTTTTTCTTTTTTTTGGCGTGAATCCCTGGCACAAAGCAGTGATTCAGTGGCTCTTTTAGTCTATCAAGAGATGGAGCTCATCTCCTTGCTCGATTGTCATGTAGAAGGAGTTGTTGGACTCTTCAGTTTCTGTGGGAGTTGAAAGGACTTGCTCTGCAACTTCCTCGACCTTTTCAGGTGTTTCGGCAGGAAGTGTTGTTTGTCCAGGCGCGGCTTCTTCTGTCTGCTGTTGCTCGACTTGATTCGGTGTGTTGATCTGTATCACATCTCGATTAGGTAAGCTGCAGGTATCATCATTGTCATCACGGTTAAATCGGATTGGATTGCGATCTAATGTAATATATTCAAAATGCTGAAGCAATTTAATTGCTGTGAAAAAGGCAATCCCCACTCCTACTGCCCCCAGAAACGCCCTGGGATTTGTGATGGGAATCATCGGGAGTGAGTCTGGCATTACAGAGGTTAGGGTTTCTGCGGCTATTGGTGATGCATCTAATGACATGGATTTCTCTCTTTGAGGGGTTGTTGAGCCGAACATGATACTCCTTTTGCAGATTTATTCAATCCCTAGAAGTTTTTTGACGGAGGAGGCATGTTTTTTCAAATTTTTTGTTGCCAACGTTTGTCAAAAGAGGTAAAAACGAGACGCTTGCCTGTTGAACGCGACCGTATAGGGTTTTGCAGAAGAGAACTTAATATTTAGCCTGTCAAAAGAGTGTATTGCTTATGTTGAACTTTCGCAAAATGAAACAAGATTTTTCCCCTGCGATTCTAAAAGAGGGAAAGTACTTATTTGATAAGCAAAAGATTGTTTCTGCGAAAATTATCAGGCTTGATACCGACTCCATCCGTTTCAATAGCCGCATTTTGGGCAAGTTTGACAATACGTATGAAAGCGAAATTGAGGTTGATCGCTTTGAGTCTCAAGCGATTCATACAAACTGTGATTGCCCGAGCAGATATGATTGCCAACACTTGGCCGCTCTCATTTTCTTTTTAGAAGAAAAAATGGACGCCCTTTTAATTGACTTCTCAAAAGAATCCGATATTACAAAGAGCGAAGAACTTGATACTGAAGAAAAACAAGAGCTCATCGAAGCAATTAAGGAAGCGGAAACAAAAGAGGTTGTTAAGCAAGATGCTCGCTACCGCAAGCAGATTTTGCAAGAATACGTTTCGGCGGCAGATGTTCTTTCGAATTCCCCGTTTTTCTTATCTGAAAAAGAAAATGCGCTTGCAACAGCTGAGTTGGCGGTCATTTTTAATCCGCAGAGCTTAGCTCAAGGCGCCAAGAAAAAGAAAGTAGAGTTTCAGCTAGCCCTTCGCTTGCCTTTTCGTTCAAAGCCTTTGCAAATCTCTCAAATGCGGGCTTTTTTAGATGCAGTGCGCTACGAAGAACCCGTATTTGTTGCGGGAAGACGCCTTTTCTTTTCTTTAAAAAGCTTTGATGAGATTGGCGCGTTGGCGCTTCAAATTGTGCTTGCAAATGCACGCTTTCAGGAGAATGTGCAAAATGATCGGGCGCAGAGAACCTCTCACCTTGATCCAGAAGTGTTTGGACTTCTCCTTGCAAGCACGCATGAGCTTGCGCTGAAGCTAGCAGGTCCAAGAGGCTTTAAAAGCGCTGAGGATGACATGCCGATTTTACCTCGTCTTTATTTGGGGTCTTTAGAGACACCTCTTCGGTTTGCTCCGACGCCTGTCTCTCTTCGCTTTGCTTTAGAGTATATTGAGCCCCCTTCCGCAAAAATCCTTTTAAAGCCGCAACTTAGCTTGAGCGATCAGACGCTAGATATGAATGAGGCTTTACTGTTTGAATGTGCCCAGCCGGGAATGCTCTACCAAGACACCTACTATCGCTTCCAACCGCATGTAAAAAGAACACATTTGATGAGCCTTTCCTCCATCAGGGATATGACAATTCCTGAGCCTCTTTTTGGAACGTTTGTGGAAAACTCGATGCAGGAACTAAAACACTTTGCAGAAGTTTCTGGCGTTGAAACACTTGAAAAGTTTGTCACGCTTCCCTTTGCAGGGGAGTTGGGATGTAGATGTCACCTTTCTTATCTCGATGGAGAATTAGAGGCTTCTCTTTTCTTCTCTTATGAAGGACAAGAAATTCCTGCCAATCTTAAGAAACTCGCCTACAAGGAGATCAATTCCTTTATTTCCTCTGAAGGGGTTCTTGCAAGAAACCTTGTTGAAGAGCGCCAAATCATCGAAGAGCTCTTTCAAGACTTTGTATTTAGTCCGCAGTCAAGCACTTATGTTGCAAAAACGGAAAAGAAAATCGTTGAATTTATGACGGGAGTCATCCCGCGCAATCAGCATCGAGTGAATTTCGAGTGTCCGCAGAATCTTTTGGATCAGTTCCTCTACGATAAAACGAAGTTTACGCTCTCTCTTGATGCAGCAAAGGTGGTCGGTTATTACGAAATCTCCCTCAAGGTTGATGGGGATCTAAGAGGAGTAAAACTTGAGCTTCTTTGGGAGTGTATCAACGCAAAACGCTCGTACATTGAGCTTGATGCGGGAAGATCGCGCAAAGAGGTGGCTAGGTTTTCAAAAATCCTCGTTCTCGACCTAGAAAAGATCTCGAAAATCGTTCATCTTTTCGATGAGATTGGCGTTAAGCTGCTTAGCGATCACGTTGAAAAAAGACCTCTTTGGAACTTGGTAACAATTAATCCAAAGACATTTGCAGGGCTTCCGGTAGAGTTTACGATGAGCGAGAAGCTTCTTGAAATTCGCAAGCAAATGCTTGGAGAGGTAACGTTTGATCTTTCTCCGGTTCCAAAAGATGTTAAAGCAACGTTAAGACCTTACCAAACAGACGGTGTACAGTGGCTTGAAAGACTGCGCACGATGTATCTTAATGGGATTTTGGCAGATGACATGGGTCTTGGAAAAACGCTTCAAGCAATTAGCGCAATTACCCAGCATCATAACACCAATAAAGATGCACATTCTTTAATTATTTGCCCGACCTCGCTTTTATATAACTGGAAAGAAGAACTTCATAAGTTTAATCCAAAGCTAAAAGTGATGGTGAGTGATGGAATTCCGTCTCAGAGGAAAAAGCAGCTCGGTAGGCTCCATGAATTTGACGTGGTGATTACCTCCTATACGCTGCTACAAAAAGATATCGAAACGTACTCTCAAACAGCGTTTAGCTATGCCATTTTAGATGAAGCGCAGCATATTAAAAACCGTGGAACGCGCAACGCAAAGTCGGTCAAAATGATTCAGGCAGCGCACCGCCTGATCTTGACAGGTACGCCGATCGAGAACTCTTTGGAAGATCTCTGGAGCTTGATGGATTATCTAATGCCAGGATTTTTAAGTACGTTCGATCGCTTTATGGAGAAATTTGTACGCGTATCTGGCGATACGCAAAAAGAGAATCTGGATTACTTACGCAACAAGATCTCTCCGTTTATCATGCGCCGTATGAAAGTCGATGTTCTTAAAGATTTGCCGCCAATCGACGAGCTTACCTACCACTGCCAACTTACCAATGCGCAGCTTGATCTTTACAAATCCTACGCTGCAACTGCGCGTGATGAGCTTGTAAAGCTTGTTGAGAAAGAAGGGTTTGATAAAGTTCAGATCCATATCCTTGCAACACTTACGAGGCTGAAGCAGATTTGCTGTCATCCGGCAATTTTTGCAAAGGAAAAGGCGGAGCCAGGGGACTCAGCAAAGTACGATATGCTGCTCGAGCTTTTGCAAACGCTTGTTGAAGGGAATCACAAAACGGTTATCTTTAGTCAGTACACGCGAATGCTCCATATTATGCGTGAAGACTTTGAGCAAAGAGGCATTCCATTTGCATACTTAGATGGAAGCTCAAAAAACAGACTCCAGATTGTCAAAGACTTTAACGAGAATCCAAAGATTCCAGTTTTCTTAGTTTCTTTAAAGGCCGGTGGAACAGGACTCAACATTGTTGGCGCAGATACGGTCATTCACTATGACATGTGGTGGAACCCAGCTGTTGAAAATCAGGCAACGGACCGTGTGCATCGAATCGGTCAGAAAAAATCGGTCTCTTCATACAAATTAGTTACACTCAATACGATCGAAGAGAAGATTGTCGAGATGCAAAGAAGAAAAAAAGGGTTGGTCAAGAAAGTTGTGAGTTGCGATGATGAGGCAATCTCAAAACTTACATGGGAAGATGTACTCGAACTTCTACAAACTTGAATGATATGCAAGACTCAATTACACAAAAATCTTTAAAAACGTTTAGTAACATAAAAACGCTTCTGACCCGGAAATTCAGTCGTCTTTCGGGTGTATTTTCAAGTGATATCGGCATTGACCTTGGAACAGCAAACACGCTTGTTTATGTTCGTGGTAAGGGGATTGTGCTTGCAGAACCGTCCGTTGTTGCAGTCGATAGTCTAACAAACGATGTGCTCGCGGTTGGACATAAAGCAAAAGCGATGCTTGGAAAAACGCCGCGCAAAATCCACGCAGTGCGTCCCATGAAAGATGGGGTGATTGCCGATTTTGAAATCGCAGAAGGGATGTTAAAAGCATTGATTCGCAGAGTGACTCCCTCGCGCTCTTTGTTCCGTCCACGTATTTTAATCGCTGTCCCATCAGGAATTACCGGTGTTGAAAAAAGAGCTGTTGAAGATTCCGCCCTGCACGCAGGTGCGCAAGAGGTCATCCTTATTGAAGAGCCAATGGCAGCGGCAATTGGTGTCGATCTTCCTGTCCATGAGCCATCTGGCAATATGATTATCGATATCGGTGGTGGTACAACAGAAATTGCGATTATCTCTCTTGGGGGAATCGTTGAATCGAGATCGCTGCGGGTTGCGGGAGATGAGTTTGATGATTGTATCATGAACTACATGCGCCGAACCTATAACCTCATGATCGGGCCAAGAACGGCAGAAGAGATTAAAATCACCATTGGTTCTGCATATCCACTTGGCAATAATGAGCTTGAAATGGAAGTGCGCGGGCGCGATCAAGTGGCCGGTCTTCCAATTACAAAAAGAATCAACTCCGTAGAAATCCGTGAATGCTTAGCTGAGCCCACACAGCAAATCGTTGAGAGTGTGAAGCTAACCCTTGAAAAATGTCCTCCAGAGCTTGCAGCGGATCTTGTCGAGCGCGGCATGGTGCTTGCAGGTGGCGGCGCTCTTATGAAAGGGCTTGATAAGGCGCTGATTAAAGAGACAGGGCTACCTGTTTTTGTGGCTCCCAATCCACTTCTTGCGGTCTGTCTTGGTACTGGCAAGGCGCTCGATCACTTCGAGCGATTCCGCAAAAAAAAGATGCTGTAGTTGCCAGGGCACCTGTACTAAAAGTTTGCCCGTAGAGCTCTCGTTTAGGAAACACTTCAGCTATTCATTCGACTACTCTTCGGCTAAAACTCGCCAAAAAAGTGCATTTTCAACTTGCAACAACTTAATAAAGTTAGTTCCCGTTTCTAGATGATTTTTTTGGTTGTGTTTCAAGTCCAGGGACAAAGCAATTATTTAGTATTCCCGTTTTGTGTGTTAGAATTGCTGTCGTTCATTTTTTAGTTTGTGGAGAATTTTGCTCTTAATTTAGACTATCCCCTAAATAATTGGGAGGGAAGTGATGACGGTAACAAATAACGGGTCTTCAGGAGCTTTAGCAATTGCGAAGACAGCGGGTGCTACTTTAGCAGCACGTGCAGCCATAGGAGAAGTTACACCAAACGCGACATCGACAACAAAAGCGGTTGCTGCCGGTATTCTAGGAGCTGCTGCTAGCTGTGTGGTGAGTCCTAATCAAGGATCGATGTCGAGAGTTTGTACTGCGCTCGTGACGACTGCTTTCAGTGAGTTTTTTATCAATGCTTTGATGCCGAGCAATTCTCTGAGTCACGACATCCCGTTCACGAATGATTGTTCTAAGGGGCCTCAGAAAAAGGATCCGTCTCAGGAAGAGACTCAATCTCAGTCATCGGAGCAGTCTCAGGAACAGTCTCCGCAACAGCCTCCGACTACGACTCAGCAACAGAATCAAGAAGAGACTCAATCTCAGTCATCGGAGCAGTCTGCGTCTTCGCCTAAGTCTCCGACAACGACTAAGCCTGAGGAAGAGGAACAGCCTCAGCCTCCGACTACGACTCAGCAACAGAATCAGGTAGAGAATCAGTCTCAGTCATCGGAGCAGTCTGCGTCTTCGCCTAAGTCTCCGACAACGACTAAGCCTGAGGAAGAGGAACAGCCTCAGCCTTTGCCTACGGGAGAGCCTCAGTCACAGGAAACGTCTACGACTACTACTACGACTCAGCAACAGTCTCAGGCATCGGATCAGTCTCAGGAACAGTCTCCGACTACGTCTACGACTACTACTACGACTCAGCAACAGCCTCAGTCTACGACTACGGTAGATCCTAAGTCTCCGACTACGCCTGCGATAGCGACTACGACTTCGCCTCAGCAAGGCGCGCCCTCGCGGAAAGAACAGCGTCTGCTAGATGATCAAGAAGCAAAAAAGCGCTACGAAGAGATCTCGGCAGCTTGTAGAGAGGCCACAAAACTACACAGAGAAGGGGGGTCTCAGGAGGGTAACGGTAATACATCGTCGTAGAACGGCGCTTTAGCTGCTAACTCATAAGCATTTGCTAGTTGGTTTGGGTGTAAACCACCTTATCAACTAGCAATTCTATAAAAAGAAGATTTTATAGTTAATTTGTTTTTTTTGTTCTTTTTTAAGATGTTTTGATTTACAGTCTTTTTAAAGTATTTTTGGAAAGGTTTATTATGTCTATTTCGTCTGAATTTTTTAATGAGCAAGAGAGTTCTCTTTTTGCTGCTGGAGATGCAGGGGTTTCTGTTATACAAACCCCCTCTCAAAGTTCTCTCAGCTTTGCTGAGTGCCCGACATCTGCTAAAGTTTCAAGGGCTGCATTGACTGCAATTGCAGTTGGGCTTCCTTTAGCTGGGCTTGTTTCTGGCAATCCGGCTTTGTTTGCATTTTCTATTATTGGATCTGCTTTAAGTCTAGTTGCGGCATCTCGCATTAACGACTATAACGATCCTCTCGAGCTTCAAAAGATGAGAGCAGAGGCTCCCCTCCTTTCTTGGACGCAGCTGACAAATAAGCATGATCTCAGCCGTTTAAATCAGGTGCTCTCTCTTGGAGAAATCAGCCTCAAGTTCCAAGCGAACTATCAGGGCCGTCTTTTCTCTGACATTGTTTATAACTATTCTCTTTCAACGATTGATAAATACCAACTTGCAAGTTTTTCAGAAAATAGCTTTTTGAAAACCTGTTTTTTGAGGGAAATGAAGCAATTTCCTCTTTCCACTTTGCGTGCCTGGTATTCGCAAGGGTGGGGCCTTGGAAACTTCCCTTATCGCGGTATTCTCCCGGCAAGACAGATGGACGCTTTCCTCGACATTCGTGCTCATTTAATCAACGCCGATACAAAAAAATCGCAATCACTTCAAGTGCTTGATTATCAGTTCCCATATCGTATGGACATATGGGTTCAAGAGCTTAATTCTAAAGAACTTGATATCTCCTGGAAGGTACGCGAGAATGGAAAACAGGTAGAGGACGCTGTAAAAGATGCCTATACCTATGAGATTTTAATGGCAACAACCTTCAGTGAAGAGCTTGAGATTAAAAAAGAGAGGGACGAGGTTGCTCTAGGTGCGCGAAGAGAGGCAGAGTCGATTGAAAGAGAGCGCCTAGAATCAGAACTTTTCTGGGAGAGGTGGGATCCAATAAGGACTGTTCTTGCAAGCGATCAGCAGGCTTTGTATGACATGGGTGTTGTGTCCATCAAAGAGGAGCATTCTTTCCAAGAATCACTCTGTATTAAATATATATTGGAAATCATTTAAATAATTCTTTCGGGCGCAGTAAATCGCTACATTATGATATTATTCCCTCAAAAGTTTATTTTTGGAGGAAATATGATGAATTCTGCATCTCAAGTTTTTAATCAGGCAAGTCAGTGTGCAAAAAGTAGTATAGATCTGCTTTCTCGTTCTCACATTCGTAATTCGCATGGAATTACCGATTGTCCTACGCAAGCTAAAGTCACAAGAGTGGTGCTGAATGTAATTGCAGCTACAATCGCAGTTGGCGGGGTAGTTGCGGCGATTACAATAGGACAAGTAGCTGTTTGTGCATTTTCCCTATGCTCGATTCCTTTCTCACTTTTTGCATCAAGAATTAAAGATTACGACGATCCTCTTGAGCTTCAAGCTCTCAAGCAGGAGGCCTTGCAGTCTTCGTGGTCTCAATTGATCTGTGAACATGGTTTTGATGGTTTAAGCAAGCTATTTTCTAAAGAAGAGATGAGACAGAAGTTTCAAGAAGATTATCAGAATCGTCTTTTTTCTGAAATTATTGCAGAGTGTTCCCTCGCGACGATCAAAAGGTATGAACTTGACAGTTTTTCAAAAGATAGCTTTTTGGGAACCCGATTTCTTAGGGAACTTGAAAGAGATCGCTTGAATACTTTAAGAAGATGGCACAACGAAAATTGGGGAGTAGGGTCTTTGGCCTATCGAGGGATGTTGCCTGCCTGGCAGATGGATGATTTGATTTCTGCTCGGAGGGCCTTAATTGCAGCCGATAGAAAAAGAGAAGAGAGCCTTTGGCTTCCGCCTCGTGTGGACAAAAGGTTATCAACACAGCCGTCACGTTTAAGCAGACCTGCTGACCAACAAGTAAGAGCTCTTGGAAGAGAAGTACAAAAAAAGATAGAAGATTCTTATGAGGATCGAATCGCGAGAGCGCCTAGCATAAGTGAAAAGAACGCGCTTCGAAACGAAAGGGATCGGGTTGCTGCGAAAGCGGGGACAGAGGCAGAGGCTCGTAAGCGTAAACGTTTGGAGTCAAAGATTCTCTGAAAAGCTTCTTTTTAGCTTTTCAGAAATTCTGATGAGGGCATATAAGGCTCCTCAAAAAATAGGGAGAAAGACGATGTCGACACAAGTATCAAATACCTCAATGGTTTTAGTATCTGCTGCTGCAGGGGTCGCTGTCGTTGTAGCTCATACAATCGCTGAATCCCATTTGCGCGGCGGTGCACCTATATGGGAACACATGACAGGTGATAAGGTGAACAGGGCGAGTATTGCTTGCTTGACAGGATGTGCTGCTGCCTATGCGGTTCAGAAACGTGATCCAACAGCCGGTGTTATTGCTTTGTTTAGTATGGCTACTTTAACTCATCTGCATAGCATTAAAGATCATCAAGATCCTAGCGAACTGCTTGCATTGGTAAACCAGTACAAGGATGGTCAGCATTCTGTTTCACAAATCCTGTCTGAAGTATCTTTTGCAACCATTCAGAAGTATAAGCTTAATTCACTTTTGAAAGATCGTTTTTTAACGCAGACGAACAATCTAATGCCAGCAGAGAAGCAAGTTGAATTTGAAAGTACATTTCAGAATCAGTCTTTTTTACAAATCCTGTCTGTGTTCTCTCCTGAAATCATTCAGAAGCATGGGCTTACTGTACTTGCGAAAGATAGTTTTTTAACAAAGAAGTTTTTGTCTGAGATACGTGCAGATCCTATAGGGTTTCTTAAGTATTTGCTCAAGGCGGAACGACAGGACAGGGAATTCTATAAGGAATGCATATCGGTGTCTACGGATCAACAACAGAATACATGGGAAAAGTTACTTGAGATCTGCAGTACACTTATGGCAGCAGAAGGGGGAAAAAAAGAACAACTGGAGTTAAACATCAAGAACTCTCAATCGGGCTTTGTTCAGCCAACATCCCTTGAGGAAGCTAATCAAGCAGCACAAAAGAGCTACGAAGATATCGAGGAAGCTTGTAAAAAATGGGTGTTTGAGTTGTTTCCAAGCGCACCAGCTGTCAGCTCACAAGCATTTGCGTGTGGATGAGGGGACTTACACGTCCCCTCATCCACTACTTCTGTGAAGTTTCTGCGAGAGCCTCTGGCTCTGAGGCCTCTTTCTTTGATGATATGGCTCGCAAAAATCAACTCTAGGGGATCTGAATTTTCTGGAAGGTGCGCGAGCAAGGAAGAAAGATAGAGGCTTCTCTAAAAGCTTTCTTCCTTTTAGGTTTTCAAAAAGTCTAGTGTGAGCATAGAATACTCCCAAAAAAATAGGGAGAAATACTATGTCGATACAAACATCCAAGAATTCAGTCGCTTTAATAACATCTAGCCTAGCAGCAGGTGCTGCAGCTGCAGCTGCGCATGTGATTATTGAACCTAAGGTTCGTGGTTGTAATTCTATACTATCCCAACCAACGTCTCTTAAAGTTGTAAGAGTGGTTGCAACTGCTCTTACTACAACCGTGGTGACCTATTTCTCCCAACAAGACAATCCTCTTGCTGCCGGACTGTCTTTTCTTGGCGGTGCAGTCCTTGAAAGCTGTTTGTACAAGACGAATGATATCGCAGATACGCGTGAGCTTGCTGGATTGCGGGCGAGTGCACAACGGATGTCATGAAACGCTTATGAGTAAATACGGTCTTGATCAGCTTGATACCTATCTAGAAGAAGGAGACGGTCCCGCGAAGTTTACACAATGGTGCGATGAGGAGAAGAAAATGCTAACCCAGGTGTTCGCAGAGTATCCTCGAAAGACGATTACCAAGTACAAGCTTGCTGCGTTTGAGGAAGGTGGTTGTCTTGGGAGGTGTCTTAACAGAGAAGCTAGAAAAAATCCTCTGAATTTTTTACAGAATGTAAAAACTCAGCAATTGGACGGATTACTCTCTCC